>MNIY01000132.1 GCA_001919995.1 Ktedonobacter sp. 13_1_20CM_4_53_11 | reverse complement strand
CGCGCATTTGCATGAGCTGTCCGAACCTTCGACCCATGTTTCGATGTTGGTGGGGTTGGACACAACGAGTAAAAGCGGTACGACTGCACACCCGAATTGATAAAAACGATATGCGACCATCCGCCTCTGGAGCGCCTTTTCAGATGGTCAATAGCTGTGCTGCTCAACCTTCGCGCTGAAAAGTGCTCAACATTCACGCTTTTTACCACCACCCTCGCCTCATCGGGCAGGGCCAAGAGCGTGTTGCCATACTTCACCACTTTCAGCACTGGCTTCGTTTCAGGGCTGGCCGGTGTGCCAGCGTTATGCAAGAGGCCGGCGACATACTCAGCCCAGTTGCGATCATCGGCGCGTAAGACTTCGTACCAGCGAGGCTGGCCGCTTGGCTTCAGCGGAGCCTGATACATGAATATCGAAAACGGGAATCGGAAAGAATAACTCATGTTAGATTGAACGTTCTAGTGGCTCACTCTTGCTTGGCCCACCACTACGTAACCTTACCTAAATGCTTCCAAGTTGATCATGCGGCAAGTGCCTGTGACTGGGTAGGATGCTTGTCAGGTGCAAACGGACTGCCGATATGACGAAGCAGATCATCAGGAGACTGAGAGAGCGTCTCAAAGTGCGTTCGGGCGTCAGCGAGCAGCGCTTCAAAGTCTCTGCGATGATGATTATGGGTGACGATGCGGCGGGAGATGCGCCAGAGCCACTCAATGCGATTAGCATCCGGGTCATAGGCAGGCGTGTAGACCAGAGACAGCTGATCGGAGAGTTCGCTCAGCATGCTGCGCACGAGCAGGGACCCTTGAGCCGTGTGGGTCTTGAGATTGTCGGCAATGATCATCGCCACACGTCCCCGCGCCTTCGAACGAGCCACCGCCGCCCGCACCTGGTCGCAAAAAACATCAGCGGTTCGTCCTGTGGCAATCCTGCCATCAAACCAGCCATCTCGCCAGTCCACCAGCCCAAAACCGTAGACCTTGCGGTTGTCGCCCGGAGCTTCGATGAAACGTTGGCCGCGCCGACCCTTGAGGCTCCAGACCCGCGTGAGCGTGGGGTGAAAGGCAAACTGCACCTCATCTTGCAAGTAGAGATCGGCTCGCGGGAGGAGCGCCAGCAGCTTGGGCAGATTAGCGGGAAGCAGACTCCACAGATCAGCTTCGACCAGGTCCTTCACGGGGAGAGGTTCAGGAGCTGTGGCCCCTGCCATCAACACCTCTACCCGCACTCTTTTCCCACGTCATCGGCTTGCTCTCCCGCTTTGCGTCGTAAGGTCCACGTGGGGCGGAGGCATTCGTAGCCATGCGCATGCAAGTACACGCGCACCGTCTCCTCGGTGACCTGTATGCCTGTATGCTGGCCTAAGTACTCGGCGAGCAACTCGGTGGTCCAGTTGGCTGTTTCCTGTCCGACCTCATGCGGATCCATCTCAATGACGCGCAGCAATTCGGCTTCCCAGGCAGCCGTGACCCGTCGCTCCCGGCCTGGCGGGCTGCGCCGGGGTACCGCGTCCAATCCTGCGGCTAAGAAACGGTTGAGCACACGGGCTACGGTGTCTTCACTCCGCAGCACCATGTGAGCAATCTGAGGCACTTTGTATTCTTGCTGGGCCAGCAGGAGCATCTGATAGCGTGTTCGGCTCTCCACATTGGGTGTGTCTTCATACCGCTGACGCAGCTCGCCAAGGGTTGCTGGATCTAACGGGGGTAAGGTGATTGGGGCTGTCATGCATTCCTTCCTTTTCTTCACTCTTCCACACACTTTCTCCCATTGTCTCATTTCCCCGCAAGTCTTGCCTGGAAGCATTTAGCGATGGGCCAGTTAGTGACTTCTCCGGTGAAACGGCATAGGAAAATGGATGCATGATTGCTTTCCCATAAGGATATCCCCCAGGCTCAACGACATAATACTGACATCCACTCATAAATCGAAGGCGATGAAATTGCCTCCGGTTCACCTGCGACTTCGGCTCTCAAAGGAGTGATTTCCCCACGGAGCCAGACAAGTCACTTGACTGATTTCTGCGTGGATGTAGCATAATACTCTTGACAAGTTTGAAATATCATGTTAATATAATTACTAAATAAAAGTATATTGCCATAAAAATCATTGAGATTGATGTCGGTATCGTTTTAGATGTAGTAAAGGATACCGTAGTGGTTCGCTATTTTGATCTTGCACAGTGACGTGCAGTGCTGGGGTTCATGATCTTTCTCTATGATATGCTAAGCAATAGCTGGAAGCGTTTTGGGCAGAACCGGTTTTGTTCACCTAACGAAATGACGGTGCTTGGTGTTTTGGTCTGCTCTACACCCTAGATGGTGAAGGAAATTGCGGTGTTGCCGTGTATGGACACGAGTGAACTTGCATACCTGTTTGACAGTCTGGAAAAGAACGGTTATGCAACACGAACACTGATCCTTGCAATTGGCCGACGCGTACTGACTACAGGAGTGGTCTCTTTTTTGCTCGTGTATTCTTTCAAGTTAGTATTATTTCAATTATGACATAATTATATTTTGAATGAAAAAGAAGTGGTAGAGTGAAGCGCAACTCTGGGCTTAGTACAGCAATGAAGGAGGTAATTATGCTCCATGACAAGATCGCGCTCGTTACAGGTGCAATCTCTGGAATCGGGAGAGCCATCACGATTTGACTTCCCAGCAGGCCGCGCGGCCCGTCGTCTATCTCGCAAGCTCGCCTGAGGTAGACGGCGTAATCGGGACGTACTTTGCCAACAGCAAGTCAAAGGTATCCATGTCAATTTGATATGATCAAGTGCTGCAAGAGCGCGTGTGGACCAAAAGTGCGGCGTTGATCAACCTGGCGGCGAGCATTCCACTGGACGTCGCCATGCGTCCGGCATAAAGCATTCAAGGAGGTACACAGCATGAAGAATCGAAAGGAACCGTTTGAAGCGCCCAAGCAATCACCTAGCAAGCTAACGCGCCGGGATGCCCTCACCGCCACCCTTGGTGTGATCGGGCTGACCGCATGGGGGGTCGTCGGGGGATTTTTCTCTAAGATAGCGTTTCCGCAACCCCTCGTTTTTGAATTTCCCGACAAGGTTGCGGCGCAGGGGATCCGGTTAGTGCCGACACCAGCCTGTCCCGATGACCATGAAGAGCCAACTCATGCCTTTGAAGAGGGGCCATTCTACACTCCCAATTCGCCGCTCAAGACCAACTTCCGGCTGCCCGGCCACACAGGACGTGAGCTTGTGGTACGTGGCCGCGTTCTTGACACACACTGCAGGCCGATCGCGGGTGCAGTGCTCGATTTTTGGCAGGTGAACGAGCACGGCGTGTATGACAACATCGGCTATAACTACCGTGGTCACCAATTCACCCAAGCCGATGGCTCATATGAACTTCTAACACTGTTGCCGGTGCCCTACGTCTTCGCAGGTCTGTGGCGTGCTGCCCATATTCACGTCAAGACACAAGGGCCGAACACGCGTCTGCTAACGTCACAAATATTTTTTGACAATGACCCTCAGGGCAACGCGCGTGCGTTCGACTTCGATCATGCTTTGCTAGCGAAAATACGCACATTGCCCGATGGGTCGGCGGAGACGGTGTACAACTTTGTGATGGAGGCAGTATGACAACGATACGTTCCCCGCGCTGGATTCGAATCATTAGCGCAACGATTGGCTGCGCCGCGCTTGTGTTGAGTGGCATCTGTTTCTTCGCCCCTCATCTCCTGTTTGGACTCGATGTGTACCGTACGTTGACGCGCCTTTCCCTCGGCCTGCTGGGCGCGTTGGCGGCTGGCTTGGGCATCACGGCGGTAGTGGCCGCAGCTGAGGGTGACCCGGTGGTGTTACGAACGGTGGTACTGGCGATGTTTATCGCGTCGGCGCTGACTCCACCGATCATCATCTACAACATCGGCGCCTTCGATCAGATGGACACCTCAGGAGTGCAGGCCTTCAGCGTTGCCGGAGTCGTGATCCTTGGCGTGAGCCTTCCATTGCTGTTGAGCCTACTGGTGTTGCAGCGGCTGCGGCAGGCGGCGAAGGTTGAAGCCGCTCCTGCGGGACGACAAGTGGCCAGGACCGTTCAGTCGGACATATCTGACAATCCTTCGTCGAGCATTTCATCGTGACAACCTCATTGGTTTGGTTGTCACGAGCAGGAGTTGGACTCCTGCTCGTATGACCCTTAGGGGGTCACTGTATCAATACGGGACAAACATACGGTAAGGACCTTTACCATCTTCATAATGAGCGCTTTTGCTGTAAAAAGAGAGAGAAGGGGCCTTTCAGAGATGGACTCATGAGTCCCGACGCTTTCATTCCCTCAACCGGATCGCGCCTCCGAAGACGATTTGCAGCTTAGCGTATGTTTCTCCCAATTTGCTATTGTGACCCCCTTAGGCGATTTCGCTTGCTGAGCTTGCTAGTCGACAGGATATCCTCCAGCGCTATGGCATTAGTCCCTGACCCTTATATCAGAATACCAGTTCAGGTAAAGTGCTCTTGACAGATTTAAATTATCATATTACAATAATATATTATTGAAAATAGTGTGCGACCAGTGTTTCGCGAGATCATCCCACGAGGGAGCAGATGAACTGGTAGAGAAGGAGTCTTTATGGATAACGATCTTGAGTCATCGCAGACGCGTGCTGTCCTTGACTTTATGCTTTTCCTGAGTGACACGTTAAGCCAAAGATCGAAGCTGTTTGAGCAGGAGACCTTGTGCTCTCCTGACGAGGTAAGCGTGATCTCTCTCCTTACCCGGCGCGGGCCTATGATGGTGAAGCAAATCGCCGAGGGGATGGCTGGAATAGATCCCAGTAAACTGACACGTATTCTTGATAGCTTGGAAGAGCATGGATATGCGACTCGTACCCTTAATCGTGAAGATCGACGGAGCTTTCTTGTCACTCCTACCGAGCGAGGGAGGCGACTTCTTGACGTCTTTACCGGACAACTCGGGGACCTTGCACAGGATCTGCTCGCTGCACTCACACCAGTGGAACGATTGATCCTCGTCGAATTGTTTACCAAAGTCCAGGCAAATTGGAATCAGAGACAGGATGCGTAGTCCTTTCTCGAGAAAGCATCAGCATTTGTGTAGAACGCCATCCTCTTTTTTTGTTTATTTTTATTTTCATTTTGATAAGAAAGCAAAATGAAACTATACAAAAGAGTTGCTTGGAAGTAGTCATATGGCGTGGCAGGTTCGCGTTGCGTGGATTGATCAGCTTACCCGTCACAGTTGAAGCGTCCAAGAGGGAGTTGAAGAAGTCAGAACTTTTTGGAGAAACGGAAACCACTCTTACTCGCGAGAAATAGCATGTCAACACCCGTGAGCCAAAGAAAGGAACACGCATGATCCAGAGAAACGGAGTTTTCCTCGTCACAGGCGCAAGTGCTGGCCTGGGAAAAGCTATTACCACTGGCCTCGCTCGACAGGGCGCAACCGTCGTGATGGTCTCTCGGAACCGTCAGAAAGGCGAGGAGACCCTGTCCGAAATTGCGGGGGTGACAGGCAATCCCTCCCTCGATCTCCTGGTGGCCGATCTTTCCTCGCAACAAGCGATCCGCCAACTCGCCCAGGAATTTCAGCAGCGCTATTCTCGCCTCCACATCTTAGTGAACAACGCGGGTGCTCATATGCAACAGCGCCAGCTGAGTGTTGATGGGATAGAGATGAATCTGGCCATTAATCATCTCTCGGCCTTTCTCCTCACCAATTTGCTCGTGGATACCATGCGCGCTAGTGCCCCAGCACGGATCGTCAATGTGGCGTCCAATGCCATGACCCGTTCGGTGAACCTGGATGATCTGCAGAGTGAGCAGACGTTTGTGCCCTTTGCCGTGTACGGGCAGGCCAAGCTGGCGATGGCGCTCTGCACCTATGCACTGGCTCGCAGGCTCACAGGCACGGGCGTCACGGCGAATGCCTTGCATCCAGGCTTGACGGCCACCAACATCGTTGATGCCGTGGCACCGCCGATCGCACGTCCTTTTCTCGGCATCATCAAACGCTTCCTCCAGACCCCGGAGCAAGGAGCGCAGACCGCGCTCTATCTGGCAACGTCGCCAGAGGTGGAAGGCGTCACCGGACAGTACTTTGTCCGCAGCAAGCAGGGGCGATCCGTCCCCAATTCTTATGATGAGGCGTTGCAAGAGCGGGTCTGGACCATGAGTGCGGACCTGGTTGGTCTGGAGCGTGCAGTGTCACCTCGTTCTTGATCGTGAGACACGAGGGAACAGCTCTTTTAGTTGTGTCTATGTATGACCAAACAGTAACAAATGCTATCGGTAGCTGCCTGGAAAAGGAGGAATCTCCCATGGCGAACAGACCGGCCATATTGGCCGAAGGACTCCACAAACATTATGGAAAAACGCATGCCCTGGCAGGGCTCGATCTGGTCGCTGAGCAGGGGAGCGTCCTCGCCCTGCTCGGCCCTAATGGCGCTGGCAAGACCACCGCCGTGCGTATCTTGACGACGCTCCTGCGTCCCGACTCCGGGCGAGCAGAGGTGGCCGGGCTCGATGTCGTCAAAAACGCCGACGCGCTCCGTGCGCATATTGGCCTGGCTGGCCAATATGCTGCCGTCGATGAGAACCTCACCGGGTACGAAAACCTGGTGATGTTTGGGCAACTCTATCATCTGTCAGGGAGCGTGGCACGGCAACGGGCCGATCAACTCCTGGCAGACTTTGACCTGGTTGATGCTGGCGCACGCACGGTCAAGACCTACTCGGGAGGCATGCGCCGGCGCCTGGATTTAGCGGCGAGCTTGATCATCGCGCCTCCGGTGCTCTTTCTGGATGAGCCGACCACCGGGCTGGATCCACGCGGCCGCCTGGCGATGTGGGAGGTCATCAGAACACTCACCGCTTCCGGGACCACGGCCTTACTCACCACCCAATACCTGGAGGAAGCCGATCAACTCGCCGACCAGATCGCTGTCGTGGATCATGGGCATGTGATTGCCAACGGCACCGCCGATGAACTGAAGGCCCAGGTCGGTGACGAGCGCATCGAGCTCACGCTGGCGCAGGGGGGTGACCTGGCTGCCGCTGCACAGGCGCTGCGTCCCTACAGTTCAGGCGAACTCCAGGTTGACGCGGAGCGCCGCCAGCTCGTTGTGCCGGTGAGACACGGGGCGCACCAGCTCGTTGCCATCGTGCGCGATCTCGATGCGGCGCAGATTCCCCTGGACGACCTGGCCCTGCGCCAGCCCACCCTGGATGATGTTTTTCTCACGCTGACCGGGCGCGAGGCTTCGGAAACAGAGCTGCCCGCTGAGATCGCAGACAGCCAACCTCTGGTAAGGAGTACACGATGAACAGCAGTACCTTGCACACGACCCATACCCTCTTGCCGCTGGCCCGTCCCTCGATCTATTGGACGCTCGCCGACGCGCTCGTGCTGGCCAGGCGCCAGCTGGTGCAGATCCCGCGCATCCCCGAAGAACTGCTCTTCGCGACAATCCAGCCGATCATGTTCGTCTTCCTCTTCCGTTACGTCTTTGGGGGGGCGATCGCGGTCAGTGGCACCAGCTACGTCAACTACCTGATGGCCGGCATCTTCGCTCAGACCGTCATCTTCGGCTCGACGAACACCGGTATCGGCCTGGCCACCGACCTGCAAAAAGGTCTGGTGGACCGCTTTCGCTCGCTGCCGATGGCAAGATCGGCCGTCCTCACTGGTCGCACCCTCGCTGACCTGGTACGGAGTACCTTCGTCGTGTTTGTCATGTGGATGGTCGGGCTGCTGGTCGGCTTCCAACCACAGGGCAATGTCCTCTCCTGGGTGGCGGCGGCGGGGCTTTTGCTGCTGACCAGCTTTGCCTTCTCGTGGATCTCGGCGACGGTTGGACTGGTGGTAAGCAGTGTGGAGGCAGCACAATCGGCTGGCTTCATCTGGCTCTTTCCGCTGACCTTCGCCAGTAGCGCCTTCGTGCCGACTCAGAGCATGCCCAGCTGGCTGCGTGCCTTCGCCGAGCACCAGCCGGTCTCCCTGATCGTCAACGCCGTGCGCGGGCTCTTGCTCAACCAGCCGGATGCCTCGACCATCTGGCAGGCGCTGGCCTGGTGTGTAGGTCTCCTCGTCATCTTCATTCCGCTGGCAGTCTGGGCGTATGGACGCCGCACAGCGCGCTGAGATAGGGATCGGAACGAGTAGCTTACCAAGAAAGAAGGAGGAGAAGTCATATGCATACAACTGTTCCGCCCGAAACCGGGCAAGCACAAAGTACTGAGCGCACAGTTGTGATGGATGTGCTAAACATCACCAAGAATCTGCCCCTCGGTCGCGAACGCATCGAGATCCTCAAGGGCATCAGTTTTCAGATCAGGAGTGGAGAGTTCGTCTCCATCGTTGGGCCATCCGGTTCAGGGAAAAGTACATTGCTTGGCATTATCGCCGGTCTGGATAATCCCACGACCGGGCAGGTGTTGATCGATGGCGTTGATATCACACGCATGAGCGAGGGCAAGTTGGCGGCGGTGCGCAACAGCGAGATCGGTATGGTCTTCCAGGCCTTCAACCTGATTCCCACGCTGACCGCCCAAGAAAATGTGGAAGTTCCCCTGTATGTCGGAAAGCACAAAGGCTCGCCATCCGCGCGTGCGCAAGAACTGTTGGCCCTGGTTGGTCTCACGCACCGGCTCGATCACCGACCGAACCAGCTCTCCGGTGGGGAGCAGCAGCGTGTTGCGATTGCGCGTGCGCTGGCAACCGATCCCGCTTTTGTGATTGCTGACGAGCCAACCGGCAACCTGGATGCGCGCAATGGCGAAAACGTGCTTGAGCTGATCGCCCAACTACGCACACAGACAGGGAAAACCTTCATCATCGCGACACACGACCCAGTGGTGGCCTCGCATGCCGACCGCACCATTCGTATCGTCGATGGCAAAATTACCGAGATCGAGCACTCCAACGGCAGTTTCACGTAATGACGGCGACGAAAGGAGACGCCCATGAAAGCTTCCATGTACTTCAACTATACCTCACGTTCGCTGCTCCGGGGTGGGCTGCGCACACTGCTGGCCGTGTTCTGTGTCGCCGTCGGCGTGATGGCCATTGTCGCCTTGCAACTGGTCGGCTCCATGCTACAAAACTCGCTCACCTCAAGCACGCGCGATACGAATGGCGGCGATATCGCGGTGACGGCCCAGAGCGTGCCGTTCAAAGCGAGCGACCTGTCCTACTTCGAGCAGCTCAAAAGCGAGGGCGCCATCACGAACTACACTGCTGTCATGAGCGCCAATGGCTCTTTGAGTCCGGTGGCATCTCCCGGTACAAGCGGCCCTTTGAGTCCAGTGGCATCGTCATCCCAGTCCTTCAGCGTCAATGCGGTCGACCCAAACAACTACCCGGTTGTATCGCCGCCCACATTCGTCACGCCGAGCTATGGCAGCGTCTCGAACCTGCTCACCAGGAACCAGGTGATCATCACCCAGCAGTTGAGCACCACGTTTCACCACAAGGTGGGTGACATCGTCACGGTGTATATCAAAACGCAAGCCGGTTCAGGTCAAACACTGCATGTCACGATTGCAGGGGTCGTCGCTGATTCAGGCGTATTCGCCCAATCTGGCAATCTCATGCTCATTTCGGCTCATGACGAGCAAGCCGCGGCTCCGAGTACGCCTGCATCCTATAGTACCGTCTATGTAACAACGGCAAATCAGGCACAGACTGACGCTGTGGTCAAGGCTATTAACCAGCACTTCCCGCTGGCCTCTACGCAGACGGTGGCCGGCGCGCTGCAAGCCCAGCAATCCTCAATTGACCTGATCAGCAAGTTCTTAGAGATTGCGGGTCTGCTCGCGCTGTTGATCGGTGGCGTTGGCATCGTCAATACCATGCAAGTGTTGCTTTCGCGTCGGAAGACGGAGATTGCCATGCTCAAGACAACAGGCTATCGCCGCGTGGACCTCTACGTGCTGTTTGGCCTGGAAGCGGGCCTGCTCGGCATGGTTGGCGGCATCATCGGAGCGGCAGCAGCCACTGGTGTCAGCTCCATCGTGCGCATCCTGATGCAAAATCTCGGCTTAACCGTTCCGTTCCAGCTGAATCCCTGGACGATCGCCGGTGGAGTCGCAATCGGCCTGGTGACTGCGCTGATCTTTGGCCTGATACCCATCGTGCAGGCGGCCAACATTCGCCCCTTGAATGTCATACGCGACCTGTCCGAAAGCCGGGGAGCGAGCAGTATCGCCCTGACGATTGCCTTACTGGTCGTACTCTCCGTGCTCTTCTGCGCGCTGGCGATCGTGATCCTCAAGAATGATGTGGTGCTGGGCATAGCAGCGGTCTACGGCGCCTTCGCTTTCCTGCTGGTGCTGAGCGTCTTCTTCGGCCTGGTCGTCTTCGTCGTCAGCAAACTGCCGGTGCCGGAACACTTTGATCTCAGGTACCTTGCCCTGATCCTGGTGGGTATGGCTGCATCGGTGCTGCTGTACCTGGTGCTGCCGGTGTTTGGAATCCTGCTGTTCGCTGCTTCGCTGGTGGGCATCGTTATCGTGCTGGTGCCGCGCACCTGGAAGGTCAGCACGAAGATGGCCCTGCGCAACATTGGGCGGCAACGCACACGTACGACGACGACCATGCTGGCCCTGTTCATCGGAGTCTTCACCATCGGGCTGGTGCTGGCGCTTGGGCAAGACCTACAAGCGCAGATTCGCAACGCATTTGCGCAGAACCTGACCTACAACGTTGTCACCATGACATCTGGAACAGATACGACTGCCTTGCAAGCGAGGCTTGGAACAGTTCCAGGCCTCTCGAAAGCGCGGACAGATACATTTGCGCAAATCGTGCCGACAGCCATCGATGGGCAGCCATTACAGCAAGTCTTGCCGACCGGCGATAGCCGCCAGCGAGCTATCACGTTCCTGAGTAGTATGGAGGGATACGACCTCTCACAGCCAGCACCTTCCTTGACGATTGTGCAGGGCCGTAACTTGCATGCGAGCGATGCAGGCACGACGAATGTGGTGGTCAGCGGTCTGCTGACCGCCACGGGTCCATTCCAGATGCACCTGAAACCGGGCGATACCATCATCTTTGCCAGCACAGATGGCAAGACGATGGAGTCAACGACGGTGGTTGGTATCTATGATCCCAATTCCTCCTTCAATGACCATGTAGGGAATGTGTTAGCATCGACAGAGACCGTGAGTACGCTCAGCCCGGCAACAACCGGGGTAACAACAGTCACCTATATGAAGATCGACTCCGCGCAGGTCAATACTGCGCTGAACACATTGGGGAAGCTCGTCCCGAACGCGACGGTGCAAAACCTGGCCGATATTGGTGCGTACGTTGGACAGCTCCTCAATAGCATCCTGGAGATGCTCGTGGCGATTGCCTCACTCTCGCTGATTGCCGGGGTGATCATCATCGCCAACGCCGTTGCGCTGGCGATGCTCGAGCGCAGACGTGAACTGGGAATCCTGAAAGCAGTGGGCTATACGAGTGGCACCGTCTTGAGCGAGGTGGTGATTGAGAATGGGATCGTCGGCGCGGTCGCCGCGCTCATGGCCATGTTGCTGGCAACAGGAGCGATCACCCTGCTTGGAAGGCTGTTCTTCAACCTCACCTTCAGCGTGTCACCGTTGATCGTCGTCAGCCTGATCGGTGGTTCGTCGCTGCTCGCCATGCTCATGGCGACCCTCATCGCCTGGGGTTCGGTGCGTGTTCGCCCGCTCGAGGTGCTCCGCTATGAATAAACACGAGGCCCGTCAGTGTAAATGTGCAGATACGATGAGGTGATTTTTTGCGAATTACCTGAGGTAGTCATGAAGAGGAATGTCATTAATACCATAACCTCGCCGAAATGGGCTCATGTCCACTTTTGGGGATGGATGAGCTTATTGATGAAATAGATGAGCTTTGAGAGCGTGCCAGTTGGTTCCTGGAGTTCAGGAGTCTCCCTCTTGAAGAAGGTCCTGCGGAAAAAAGGCCAGAAGCCCATCCACAAGCTGACGATGGAACAGCAGGAACCAACCCTCTTACCAGATCTCATGGAGGAAGGTGTTGCTCTCTGGTTAAACGGCGTGGAGAACGCGCTGGCGCAGAAGAGGAAATCCCGCTTTCCCATACATGGTGCGTTTCAAGAGTTTCAATTTCGTCACCTGTCCCTCGACCTGAGCGTTGTTGATGGACCAAGTGAGGCCCGCTTTCACAGCGGCTTTGTCTTTCTCCACCCCAGCGGCAAATGACTGAAGTTCTGTCAGGTCGCTGGCGGCAATGCGCTCTAACCAGGCGTCGAGTCGATATCCCTCTCTCTTGCGGACCATCTGCATGAAATCCTGAACGAGATCATACGTCCGTTTGAGGGTTGGGCTGGCGAGGCCTCACGTCGCCAGATCCTCTTGTTCGACCTCGTCCAAGCTCTTCTTGTCGCGTCCAAACAGCCAGACGGCGGTGCTAGCTGTAAAGGTGTGGAGACGATTGAGATTGAGAGAAGCCCGAACGCTCGCCTGTTTGAGCGTTTCAATATGGCGATAGACTGTCCGTTCTGATCCGGTGTAGCCTTGCTTCTGGATTTCACGCCAGAGCACCAGACCATTTTGCTCTCCCTCCTGCCACCGTTTGAGCACATAGGGAGCAAATGGATCAAAGGAACTCGGCTTCTTGCGTCGTTTTCTGGCTTCTGGAAAGGTTCCAGCGGCCAGCCACGTCCGCACGGTTCGTTCGCTCATATTGAGTTGGCCGGCGATCTCTTTTGCGGTCAAGCCCCGTGAGCGCCCCTGCATCACCTGCTCATAACGGGCCTTGCGCTCAGCTCGTCGCGTTAAACGCACTTTCTCCACATGGGCAGGCTCTTTAGGACGCCATTCTTCGATGGAGATGGTCGGTTGCCCACTCTCGTTCTGGGTTGGCTCGTCTCCTTTGCCTGCCGCTGCGATTTCGGCCTGACAGCGATCGAGAAGGAGCTGGGTTGCTTCTGCCAGGTTCTTACACACATGGAAGCGGTCGGCTACCTGAACGGCATGGGGAGCCGCTTCCGAAGCGGCTGATGCATACGCACTGGCACGATCTCGACTCACCACGGCAATCTCTGGATTATCTCGCATCCACGTGGCTGCAGTTTCCGCTTGACGATCCGGTAACAGATCAATAGGACGGTGACTCTCCAGATCGACAAGGATCGTTCCGAACCGGTAGCCGCGCCGGAAGCTAAAGTCGTCAATGCCCAGATACACGACTGACCCTCTCGCATCATCGGGCACGTCCATAATGCGGCGCAAGGTTGTGTTGCGAGAAGTCTCTATCCCTAAGCGATCAGCTAATCGGACTCCACCCTTGCCACAAGTCGCCAGGCCAATAGAGGTGATGTGCTCTCTGAGCCTGGTCGTCATGCGCGCCCATGGCTTGGCCAGATCTGGAAGGCGCTCGGTAAACACTTTACGCTCACAGTCGGGGTTGCGGCAAAAGAATTTGCGCACCGTCAGCGAAAGCTGAAGCTGGCGTCCGACACACGCAGCGTCTTTCAAGGTTCGATGGTAGTGACTATGGATGTGAGACGAAGGCTGTGAACAGAGCGGACAACAGGACTGAGGATGGGTTGAGATCACCGAGACCACCAGTCCCGTCTCCGTGATGTGGATCTGGTCAAGTTCCATTCCTTCTGGGAGGGCAAGGAGTGCTGCTTCTTTCATCATGGCCTTCCTTGACTGCATTTCCCCTATATTTGAGGTCTCTTCATTAAGAGGGAATCTCTCATGGCATGTCAAGTTCCCCACCGATAAGCTCATCTATCCCCAAAAG
>MNIY01000074.1 GCA_001919995.1 Ktedonobacter sp. 13_1_20CM_4_53_11 | reverse complement strand
AAACGTCCAGAGCATCAAGCTGGTTGGTCACTTTCATTTCATGGTAATAGTCGTACTGGCCGATTGGTGCGCGCAAGCAAATATGAAAATGCCGGACCATTTGCCCCAAACCTTGTTACTCGGGTCGTTAAATTGGTACGGACCCGCTATCCAATAGATACCATCAATGGTATAGTAAGCGTGCCACCGACGAAAAGCGGGCTATTAGTCGAGACGTTTGCTCGACAAGTTGCCGCACAGTTGGGTATAGAATATCTATCTGTAATTGAAAAAGTACGGCCAACACAGGAGCAAAAATATTTGACCAACTGGCGGCAAAAGGTCGACAACGTCAGAGGAGCGTTCTGTGCCAGTTCTCCTGAGATTGCTGGATGTACATTATTGCTTATCGATGACATCTATGACTCGGGTTATATGTTACGTGAAGTAGCTCAAGCATTGAGGCAAGCAGGTGCAAATTCAGTATTTCCACTAACCATTACCCGAACTGCCCATTCTGATGACCAATAGGAGGCTACCATGAACGAAGATTTACAAGAACAATCCTGCTGGCTTCTGTTGGCGTTTGAAAGCGGGCTATCTACTCGCATCATCAACGACATTCTCGTAGTCTGGTGTAAACAACTTGGCAGAACATTGCAAGAGTTCTTTGCGACCAGTAAAGAGGAATGGATCGCTACATGCCATCTCAAGACAGAAATCATTCAGAAACTTGAACAGGCGAAAGAGAAACTGGTTGGACAAGCGTTTCTGGTAGAGAAGTTGTCCCACGAGCATATTCATTTGCTCACTGTGTTTGACGAAAACTATCCCAGGCTACTCAAATTAGCCCTCAACCGTAATCAACTACCCCCTGTACTCTGCTATGCAGGCGATTTGCAAATCCTTGAACGCCAAACTATTGGCATTATTGGCTCACGTAATGCCGGGGAATCAAGCCTCGCATTTACTCGAGAGATAGCACAATTTTTAGCAGAAAAGGGTGCTAATGTTATCAGTGGCAACGCTCGTGGCGTTGACCGGGCTGCCTTTGAGGGCGCTACCAGTACTGATAATGGCCATACTACTGTTGTACTGCCGCACGGCATCCGTAAACTTAGTGGCGTCCAGATGCGAAACCTCGTCCCCAAAATTGAAGCGGGAAATGTCCTTTTGATGAGCCAGTTTCACCCCGATGCTCCATGGGTGGTAAGTCGCGCTATGGAACGCAATAAAGTTGTTACCGGCCTGGCCCAGGTAGTGATCGTTGCCGAAGCGGATATCAAGGGTGGCACATGGGAAGGTGCAAATGGCGCATTGAAGCAGGGGCGGCCGCTCTATGTGCGCCAAACAGTATCCTCTACATTACTTGCTGGTAATGATGCTCTTATCGATCTAGGAGGAGTTCCTCTTCCCTGGCCTACAGAGCATATCGCCGAATTATCCATCTCACTCTTCATTGAAAGTGCCATGTTACAACAAAAACAGAGCGAAAAGCCCGAACGTTCAGAGCAACTTTCGCTATTTACATCATCCAACGAGTAGTGAACAGACCATGACTACGATTGACCTGCGGGGTCGTGATCTTACCATCACACCTCCCGCTGAATTGTTAGAACTTCCAACGCCCGCACTACTGGACAGCCTCTTTGGTCCATACCTCCCCAAAGCTCTCAGGGCGAAAATGGGGAGAGATAAACGCTTTCATTTTGTGCGCACGCAACCGATCCATTTCAGTGCGGTGAAACAGGCGCTGCGGCAACAACAGACACCCTTTACAGTAGTTTTTGAGGAGCGTCCCACCCTACCCTTCTCGACAGCACTGGCTATCGAACCACGACCATACCAGGAGGATGCCCTGACCGCGTGGTTAGCGCAGGGCAGTGCAGGTGTTGTAGTACTGCCAACAGGTGCCGGTAAAACGTTTGTGGCAGCAATGGCTATCGTCGAGACGGGTCTGTGGACACTGGCGGTAGTCCCTACGATTGATCTCTTGCAGCAGTGGCGTACGGCGCTTGCCACTGCCCTTTCTCTCAACATTGACGACATCGGCACATTTGGCGGGGGAGAGAAAGAGTTGAAGCCAATTACCATCATTACCTATGATTCTGCAGCGCTCTACCCCCGCGAACTATCGCGCTTCGGCCTGCTCATCTTCGATGAATGTCACCACTTGCCCGCACCAACCTATCGCCTCATCGCCGAGAGCGCCTTCACACCTTTGCGCCTGGGACTTAGCGCCACACCAGAACGCAGCGACATGGCTCATATCGAACTGGATGAATTGATAGGGCCGGAGGTGTACCGGCGCTCACCCGCCGAATTGACAGAGGGTCGTTACCTCGCACAATACCAGGAAAAGATTATCGATATTGCCTTATCGAGCGAGGATGAGATACGTTATGCTGAACAAAGGCGCATCTACAGTTCATTTTTACGCCGCCGCCGTATTGTCATTCGTTCACCCGAGGACTTCCAGCAAAAGCTGATCTTCCTCAGCGCGCGAGACCCTGAAGCGCGTACCGCTATGCTGGCGTGGCGCGAGGCCCGCCAAATCGCCATGAATGCGCCCGCCAAGTATAGCGAAATCGAGCGCTTATTGCATAAGCACGCAGCTGACCAGGTGCTGCTCTTCTCTGAATACAATCCTGTCGTCGATCAAATCAGCCGGCGTTTCTGCCTGCCAAGCATCACCTATAAAACCCCAACCGAGGAACGCCGCACCATCCTGGACAGGTTCCGCACAGGACAGTATACAAAACTGGTGACCGGGCGCGTTCTGAACGAAGGAGTCGATGTGCCTGATTGCCGCATAGCCATTATCGTGAGCGGCAATAGCACTAAGCGCGAATATATCCAGCGCCTGGGTCGCATCTTACGCCCCAAAGAGGGTGAAGCTTTGCTCTACGAACTGGTAACTACCGGGACTACTGAGGAAGAGATGGCGAAACGCAGGAAAGAATGACAACGGCAACGCGACTCACTGCGAGCCAGCCTCTCTAATCTTTAGCCCTTCGACAATATATGTACTGCTCTTCCCAGCGCATTCTCAGCACTCTCTAGCAGCACTTCGCTGAGGCTGGGATGAGCATAAAGAATCTCAGCGAGGTCGGTCAGCGTCGCGCCCATCTCGATAGCGAGCGCTGCCTGCCCTATTAAATCACCGGCGCGTGGACCTGCTATGGTAGCCCCGAGCAATACCCCGTCATCAGCATTTGCCACTATCAGCGCGACCCCATTATCTTTACCAAGGGTCAAAGCGCGTCCATTGGCGGCTAGAGGAAAACGACCTGTAACGACGGGATAACCAGCCTGTGTTGCCTCATCTGCCAAATACCCAACCATGGCTATCTCTGGTGCCGTGTGGACTACAAGCGGCGTCACCAGTGGCGCGAACTGTACACGTTGACCAGAGAGCACCTCGGCAGCCACTTTTCCCTGTTTCATGGCAACGCTGGCAAGGGCACGACCACCTGTACAGTCACCTACCGCCAGGATATGCGGTACAGAGCTCTGCTGCATAGCATTGACAGCGATGCCGCCGTTGCTCGAAGTGTTCACACCTACCGCATCCAGGTGTAATCCAGCCGTATGGGGAGAGACGCCCTGGGAGATGACTACAGGCCGATCTGTCACGTATTCAATAGCCGTCTTCGTCGCTGTCTGAATCCCCAACTTGCGCAATCCTGACTGGACCAACCGTAACGCGGTAGGATCGCATCCAGCCAGGATCTGCTCGCCCGGTGAATATAGTTTGACCTCGACACCAAGTCGCCCGAAGAGTGTTGCCAGTTCCAGGGCGATATAGTCATCTCCCAGGATATTGAGCGTATTCGGCAATTCCGGCAGCTGCAAGGCTTGCTCTGGGGTTAATACACGTTCGCCATCATATGGCAGTTGGGGATGGCCAGCAGCGTCGGCACCGACCGCGAGGATACAGTGATCAAATTTGAAACGGTGGGAACCGTGTTCGCCTTCGACACGCACTTCCTGGGCGTTCATGAACCAGCCTGTACCATATACGTAATCGATATGGTTACCGGCCACCAGGCGCCGTACACCATCTGTTAAGCGATCAACAACGCTCTGTTTCCACGCCTGCATCCTGGGCCAGTCAAATGAGACAGTTTCAGCCGCGATACCCATCGCCGCCAGTTCTTCCTGTTGGGTGTCATAATAGCGCTCAGTTGAAGAAAGCAGCGCTTTGAGTGGAATACAACCTCGATTAAGGCAGGTTCCACCAGGAGGTCCCTGGTCAACCAATGTAACATGATGACCGAGTTTAGCAGCGCGAATTGCTGCTACATAGCCTCCAGGGCCATCGATGAGCCTGTGGTCAAATGAAAGCGCCAGCGGCATCACCGGACGTACAATGACTGCTCCCTGCCGCGCAATCGCCTTTTCCTGTATTCTGCCGACAGCGAGGATCGCTGCTTCAGGATAATTGATAATTGGGGTGCCGCTGCCGCCGCCAAAACTCCCGACGTTATTCAGCGTAAAGGTGCTACCACTGACCTCAGGAAGAGCAAGCGTGCGTTTCTGCGCGCCCTCGATCAACTTCTCAAGCTTTGCAGCAACCTCCATCAGGGTGAGGCGATCAGCGTTGCGCATTACGGGCACCAGCAGACCCTCTGGCGAGTCGGTAGCCACTCCGATATGGTAGGAGCGTTTGTACACAATCTCGCGCTTCTCTTCATCGAGGCTAGCATTAAAGATGGGAAACTCTTTGAGCAGCGGTATGAGCAGTTTGATCAACAGCGGCATATAGGTCAGGCGTACTCCACGCTGCTCAGCAATGGGTTTCAACGCCTGGCGCAATGCTATCAACGCGCCGCCGTCGATCTCGTCAAAGGCGGTCGCATGAGGAATGGTGCGCCAGGAACGCTCCATATGTTCCGCGACACGCTTACGCAACCCGGTCAGGGGTTGACGCTGATCTTCAGTGCCCGCCTGATCAACTTTCTTTTCGACAGGTGATGTAGAGGGAGCAAGTTGTTCTTCTTTTGGCGCGGCTGTGCTTGCAACCTCGGCAGTGGAAGCGCCATTCTGCGCACCTGAAGTCGCACTCCCGGCGCGTTCGGCATAAGCCCGTACATCTTCAAGCGAAACTCGCCCACTTGCACTTGACGGCGTGACCTGCTCAAGGTCTACGCCTAATTCAAAGGCGAGTTTTCGTACCGCGGGCGCTGCCTGTACTCGCGGACGCGCTGCAACTGAAGGCGCGCTTTGTGAGGATGCTGTTGCTACAGAAGACATATTTGTTGGAGCAGAGGAGGTGGCGACAGCGGGTGTTTCGCTACTTTTTGGCGTGCCATCGCCACTGCTGGCGGCAGAAGTCTCAAAGACGACCAGTACATCGCCTACCTTAGCGGTCTGCCCATCCTTCACACGAATCTCGCTGACTCGTCCAGTAACAGGAGACGGGAGTTCGACGACGGCCTTATCCGTTTCCACTTTGGCGATAGCCTGGTCGAGTTTAGCAGTATCACCGACGTCAATGAGCCATTGCACTATTTCCGCTTCATGCATCCCTTCGCCCAGGTCGGCCAACTTAAATTCGTACGTCATGCTCTATCTCCAGAAACCCTAATTCTTCCAGTTGTTGTCCTGGCTCTGTATACTTACGCTGGCTCCATCACCTGTCGCAACGCTGTCAATACCTTGGCTGCATTCGGCAAATAATAGTCCTCCAGGCCAGGCACAGGATAAGGAGTGTCATAACCCGTGACCCGTCCAACCGGCTTTAAAAGCGAATACAAGCAACGTTCATTAATGATCGCTGTTATTTCAGCGCCAACACCGCCCGCTCGAGGAGCCTCGTGGACAACTACTGCGCGGCCGGTTTTCTCGACAGAGGCGACTATAGCCTCTTCATCGAGGGGCCAGACCGTGCGCAGATCGATAACCTCAACGCTGATGCCATGCTCTTTTTGCACCTGTTTCGCCGCCTCCACGGCGATGGGTACCATCGCGCCATAAGCAAAAAGGCTCACATCCGTTCCCTCCTGCACCGTCTTTGCCTTGCAGAGAGGAACGGTATAATATTCTTCCGGCGTCTCCAGGCGGAATGAGCGGTAGAGTTTGATATTCTCCAGGAACAGCACGGGATCAGGATCGGCAACAGCCGAGGCCAGTAGACCTTTGGCATCATAGGGGTTCGAAGGGATGACCACCTTGAGGCCAGGGGTCTGCATGAACACGCCTTCAAGGCTGTCCGAGTGCAATTCCGGCGTGCGCACGCCACCACCGTAGGGCGCGCGTACCACCATGGGACAGGTATAGGCTCCCGCGCTGCGGAAACGCATGCGCGCGGCCTGTGACGCCAGCTGATTCATGCACACAAAAAGGAAGCCCGCGAACTGTATCTCGGCAATCGGCCGCAGCCCATAGACAGACATGCCCACTGCACTGCCAATGATGGCCGACTCGGAGAGCGGCGTATCGAAGACACGTTGTTCTCCGAACTTCTCCTGCAGGTGCTCGGTAACTCGGAAGACTCCCCCATTGACACCTATATCCTGCCCAAATACCACAACGCGCTTGTCTCGCTCCAACTCAAGGGTGAGCGAGTGATTCAGGGCCTCGATCATCGTCATTAACATAAACGTTTATTCTCCCTGGCCGGGTTCTACATAGCGCAGCAGGTCAGCACGCTGCTCTTGCAATCGCGGGGAAAGCGAGGCCGAAGTATAGTCAAAGAAGCTGTCAGGGGCCATTGGTGGCATCGCCTCGGCTACACGTACCGCTTCGTTGATCTCCTCTTCGACTGCTGCAATGAGCTGCCGGTCCTGTTCTTCATCGAGCATGTCGCGGCTCACCAGGAAGCGCTTGAAGCGCGTGAGCGGGTCTTTCGCTCGCCATGCCTCCACCTCCTCCGGGCTGCGATAGCGCGTGGGGTCATCGGCAGTCGTATGCGCCCCGATGCGATAAGTGAGCGTCTCCACAAGCGTGGGTCCCTGACCGGCACGCGCACGCTCGACGGCCTGCTGCATCACAGCGTAGACCGCGAGAATATCATTACCGTCAACCAGGACAGACGGGACACCGAAACCGGCCCCACGAGCGGCGAAGGTAGGTGCAGCGCTCTGTTTATGACGGGGAACGCTGATAGCCCAGCCGTTATTCTGTACTACCAGCACCACAGGCGCTTGAAAGACGCCCGCGAAATTCAAGGCTTCGTTGAAATCTCCCTCGGACGTTGCTCCATCGCCACATACACCAACGGCGACTGCCTTATCGCCCGATATTTTCGCCGCCATGGCCAGGCCAACAGCGTGCAGCATCTGTGTGCCAATCACGATTTGAATGGGAAGGCAATGGTTCTCACCAGGATAATGCTCAGGAGTAAAACCGCGAAATGCGTAGATGAGCGTGGGCAGAGGAAGCCCCTTGACTATCAAGGAGACGAGTTCGC
>MNIY01000166.1 GCA_001919995.1 Ktedonobacter sp. 13_1_20CM_4_53_11 | reverse complement strand
TCATGTTCGGTATCGCGCGCATAAACGCTATGTCAAACACACCATGTTGGGTAGGTCCGTCCTCGCCAACGATGCCCGCCCGATCCATAGCAAACACGACATGCAAATCCTGCATACATACATCGTGAATCACCTGGTCATAAGCCCGCTGCATAAACGTTGAATAAATGGCAACAACGGGCCGCATACCACCTACTGCAAGACCAGCAGCGAAAGTGACAGCGTGTTGTTCCGCTATGCCTACATCGAAGTACCGCTCAGGGAGGCACTGGTGCATCTTTTTCAAGCCAGTACCCTCAGCCATAGCGGCTGTGATACCGACAATAGATGTATCCTCCTCTGCCAGATTCACCAATGTCTTAGCAAATATATCGGTATAGGTCGGTGGATCAGCCGCATTTTTCTTGATGATGCCAGTCGTATAATCAAAAGCGCCGGGTCCATGCCACTTGGTCGAGTCTTCTTCCGCGTATTCCCAACCTTTGCCCTTCTTGGTCACCACCTGGACCATCACTGGCCCTTCAATCTGTTTGATATTCTCAAAGACATCCAGCAGGAGAGGAATATCGTGCCCGTCAAACGGGCCAAAAAACTTGAAGCCGAGTTCTTCAAAGATCATGCCGCTTTTACTATGTAAGACAAAATTCTTGAAGCTCATTTCGGCCCGACCAGCTGCTTCTCGTGCTTTATCTCCCACCACCGGCAGTTTTTCAATTGATCCCTTCGCCATCTCACGTAGCCGCTGGTAGCTCCTGGATGTCTGCATCTGGCGCACTTTCCCAAGATAGTGATGTATAGCGCCGACGTTATCGGAAATCGATTTTTCATTATCGTTAAGGACGACGATGAGATTTTTCTTTAAACTGCCAGCATTATTAATAGCTTCCAATGCCATACCACCGGTCAAGGCGCCATCACCAATGATAGCGACAACTTTGGATTGCTCGCCGCGCAGGTCGCGGGCAGCCGCCAGGCCAAGGGCTGCTGAAATGGATGTACTGGCGTGGCTGGCGCCAAAAACGTCATAAGGGCTCTCCTCACGGCGGAGATAGCCAGAAAGACCACCAAACTGGCGGATAGTGTGAAAACGATCACGGCGGCCTGTCAATAGTTTATGAACATATGCCTGATGTCCAATATCCCAGACTAGTAAATCTTTCGGGGTATCGAAGACATAATGTAATGCCATTGTTAACTCAACCACACCTAGATTCGGCGCTAAATGACCACCTTTTACCGAAACTTTTTCGATGATTTCGCGTCGAATTTCCTCTGCCAACTGCTGCATTTGCTCTGTTGTCAAGGCACGCAATTGTTCCGGGCTTTCAATACTGTCGAGTATTCTTGTCAATGATTTCCTCCAATACTACGATTTCGGCCCCCCCTGTACGCAAGTAAGACATCACGCAACGGGTGGGTGCCAATTGACGTTGTATATTGCTATGTATATATATACAAACAAGACGCCGAAAAAGGCTGCAAAGGGTCTGAACAATAGTCCATATAATATTATATTGGTCGTTTGTATTTTCAAGCAAACATCTCAAACGAAATTTCATGCACTTAGGGGCTTGACAACCCTTAAAGACGCCTCAGAGGCCAATCTTCATCGTAAATATACGTCTTGACAGTTGTGAGCAATCTTTTTATTATGAGATAGGTGGAATTTTATGCTTGAGAGGCAGTTCCCCAAAATCGACAGAGTATGAATATATCTCGTGCTTAGAGGATGCACGAACCCGGAAGCCCCTGGCTTCCGTACTGTACATGGTGTGCCCAACAGCAGCGGCACTCCGTAACGAAAGGAGGAGCGGTGCCTCCCCCCTGGAAAAGGTCTGGGGAGTAGTTGAAGCCGATCTTCAACTATGGCGCACCGTAGAGCTGATCAATGACAAGAAAAGAAAGCGAGAAAGATTCAGATCGGCCTCATTACTATTCCCAGTTTTGGCTTGATATAGCCGCCGGACGCAGAACAATTGGCGGCCCCAGACCAAATGACGAAGCGGACACATTTGAACCAGAGCTGGAGCTGGACAATGTCGCTCTTCGCAGGCCCGGGCGAAATAGCAGTCCAGCTATCGCCAGTGATTACGAAGAAACGATTGCCCATCCTGAGGTCGAACCTGAATTCGATGCTGACGAGTACGCGGAACCCGCCTTCGACGAGACGGACCTGGATAACGAAATCGAAGATGAGGAGATACCAAATATTGTTGTAGAGGATACTGAAACCCCTGACATGGATCTGGACTCTACCGATGACGAACTGTTAGCTGAGGAAGTTCCTGCAGACGAGTTTGAAGATGAAGAAGACTTTTTCGATGAGGACGAGGACGAAGATGATATGAACTGGAATGCAGGCCGCGGTAAGAAGAAACCTAAACCCAGAGGAGGAGCAGCCAAGCTACCTCCCAAGCCACCTGTGAAAAAGCCTGGAAAGCGCGATTCACGGCGCGGATTTTAAGAAGAGTTGTAACGTGGCTCGCTCAAAACCAGCAGTACCGGCCCTACTCAAAGGACCGGTACTGCTGGTTTTGAACCAGTTGTTCTCCAATGAAATTGAAGATCAGGGGTATATTCCACGAACCTGTGTCGCTTCAGCCACGCGAGAGATAGCCAGCATATTGGCGGCAAGGCGCATGTCACAGGAGTACTGATCCGCCTTATCGGCAACAGCAGCAAAGGAACGGTTCATGATTACTTCTAGTTTCTGAGTAATCTCTTCAACGTTCCAGAAGAAGCTTTGAATATCCTGCACCCACTCAAAGTAACTGACTGTGACACCGCCGGCGTTGGCCAGAATGTCAGGAATCACTACGACGTTCTTCTTGAAGAGGATTTCATCCGCCTCCGGGGTGGTCGGCCCATTGGCGGCTTCGGTAATAATACGTGCCAGAACGCGATCAGCGTTGGCCGCTGTGATAACACCTTCAGTAGCCGCGGGGATCAATATATCACAGGGAACCTCCAATACATCATGCACCCCTACCGCCTGGGCGCGAGGGAATCCAACTACACTTCCCCGCTCCTGTTTGTGGCGCAAGACAGAAGATGGCTCAAAGCCGGACTCGTTATAGATACCACCGTGAGTATCACTCACGGCTACTATTTTACAACCCTCGTTATGGAAGAGCCGTGCAGCGATGGAGCCGGCGTTGCCAAAGCCCTGAATGCTAACACGAGCACCCTGCAAAGGCATATCAATACGCTTTGCGGCCTGACGGGTCACGAATAATACGCCGGTGGCGGTCGCATCATTGCGCCCTTCACTACCACCGATAGAGAGCGGTTTGCCGGTGACGACAGCGGGGCTGGAGAAACCTTCATGCATCGAGTAGGTATCCATGATCCAGGCCATCACCTGAGAGTTCGTGTTGACATCGGGGGCGGGGATATCGCTCCGCGGCCCAATAATGATGGATATCTCCGTGGCATACCGGCGAGTCAGACGCTCCAACTCCGCCGGGCTCATTATCTTGGGGTCGCAGATGACACCACCTTTCGCGCCGCCATAGGGGATACCAACGACGGCGGTTTTCCAGGACATCCACATTGCCAGCGCCTTGACCTCGTCGAGGGTTACATCAGGACCGTAACGGATACCACCTTTTGCCGGGCCGCGATTCACGTTGTGTTGAACACGATAGCCGGTAAATGTCTTGATACGGCCGTTGTCTAAGCGGACCGGGAAATTGACAGTAAGTTCGCGTTTGGGCTGGCGCAGTATTTCCCGCATATCCTCTGAGAGGTTGAGCTTGTCAGCGGCTAACTCAAACTGCTGAACCGCCATGTGATAGGGATTTATTGCGGCAGACTTCACTTCTTCGTGCATATGTCTGCTTTCTCCTTGTCTTAGGGACGGGCCACTTCTTACGTTGAAGGGTCCTCGTCCAGTTGTGCTTTTAAGAGTTTTTGTACGATTTCGGCCTTTGCCTGGCCGCGAGTTTGTTTCATAACCTGACCTACCAGGTATTGCAGGGCATTTGTCTTGCCAGCACGGTAGTCATGTACAGACTTGGGATTACTCGTTATCACCCCCTCTATTACACGATTGAGCTCACCCTGGTCGCTAATCGGTGGCTTCAGACCCCTCTTTTCGACGATTGCCGCGGGCAGTTCGCCGGTAGTAAAGGCCTCATCCAGTACTTCCTTGGCTTGCGTGCCATTAATACGCCCTTTGTCGAGCAGATCAAGCAGATTTGCCAGGGAGGCAGGTGAAAGAGGACTAGATTGTATCGTGATAGCGTTCGCTTTAAGCAAACGGACGACTTCACTGAGCAGCCAGTTACTGGCAGCTTTGGCGCGCGCCTTGCTGTCACTGACATTTGAAGCAGCCATGACTTGCTCAAAGTAATCACCTAGCGCTTTCTCTTCCGTCAATACATTCGCGTCTTGCGCCGAAAGGCCAAATTCAGAGCGGTAACGGGCCCGGCGAGCATCGGGTAACTCAGGCAGAGCCGCACGCAACTCTTCAACCCACTCCCGGCTGATCAAAAGCGGCGGCAGGTCGGGTTCAGGGAAGTAACGGTAGTCATGCGCCTGCTCTTTGCTCCGCTGCGATACCGTGATACCCTTCGTTTCTACCCAACCGCGTGTCTCTTGATGAATCGTCTCTCCAGCGCGCGCCATCGCTATTTGCCGCTGCGCCTCGTACTCAAGGGCGCGCTCGACAGAACGAAAACTATTCATATTTTTGATCTCGCTCTTTACCCCTAGTTTTTGCTGTCCACGTGGACGAATGGAGATGTTGGCATCGCAACGGAGGCTCCCTTCTTCCATACGTCCAGAAGATACACCGAGGTAGACCAGTATCTCGCGCAGCTTCTGCATATACAGGCGCGCCTCTTCAGGAGAACGCATATCTGGCTCGCTGACAATCTCCATCAGTGGCGTACCGGAGCGATTAACGTCGATCAAGCTATAGCCTTCGTGGTGCAGGAGACGCGCGGTATCCTCTTCCAGGTGAACGCGGGTGATACCAATTTTCCGTGTTTGACCATTACGCTCGACCGTGAGGTAGCCATCTTTGCTGAGCGGTACATCATATTGCGAGATTTGATAGCCTTTCATCAAGTCAGGGTAGGAATAGTTCTTGCGGTCGAACTTTGAGTAGGCCGGGATGTTGCAGTTAAGGGCAAGAGCCGTCATGATGGTATAGGCTATGGCTTGCCGGTTGATGACCGGCAGGACGCCAGGCATGCCCATACAAATAGGGCATACGTGGGTATTGGGGGCAGCATTGGCATAGCCTGTGCTGCACGTACAAAACATTTTACTTTTTGTCAGGAGTTGCGAGTGTACTTCAAGGCCTATGACAACCTCGAAATCTGTTTCAATATAAGCATCTTGAGTTTCAGCTGGCATACTACTTACCTCACCTTATCTATCTATACGTTATGCATTTCTACTAAGTTTTGCCGTAAGTCTAGTCTTTTCTGCCTTATTCGTCAATGGCTTGCATTAGCGGCCGCTCCATAGTTGATTGTCAATATGAGTGAAATGCTGTATACTGTTGCGTATCAAGGAGCGGCCACTCGTTCCACGAGTTTCAAACGACAGGCAAAATAGGAAGTGGCGCGTACGAGCGGGCAGGAGAGCAACTACATATGTCCCTAATAAACATGGCCAAACGAGAAATTAACTGTAAGATCGTTTACTATGGCATTGGTTTGTGCGGTAAAACGACAAATCTACATTACATACATCAAGCAGTTAACCCACAGGACGTCGGTGATATGGTCTCTATTGATACGGAGACGGAGCGTACATTGTACTTCGACCTGCTCCCCCTTGAGCTTGGCAAGGTGCATGGTTTCAATATTCGCTTTCAACTCTACACCGTTCCCGGACAGGTACTCTACCAGCAGACACGTATCTCTGTCCTGAAGGGGGCCGACTGTGTGATCTTTGTAGCAGACTCTCAGGCCAGCAAATTACAAGAGAATATCGAAAGTTGGAACGAGTTGCAAGAGCAACTGCGACGTATGAACAAGGATGTTACAGATTTTCCCCTGGTTATGCAATGGAATAAGCGCGACCTTCAAGAGATACTACCCGTGTCAGTGCTGGAGCAGTATCTGAATCCGTATCGCGTCCCGAGCTTTGAAGCAGTAGCGGTGACAGGACAAGGCGTTATCGAGAGCTTGCGTATGGGCATCAATTCTACTTTACGCCGCCTGGAACGCATTTAGATTACACACGCTTAACATGCTAGATGGCGCGCAGTGAAAACCAGCTAGTGTGTTACTTCAATGGATACAGCCTATTCCTTCCTTAAATACATTTCTCTGGGCATTCTTCACTATTTACATGAAAGAATATAGAAGGAGGAGCGGCGCTTCTTCCCCGTGCGTCAATGCAGGGGTTTCTGCACCGCAATACTTGATTAGATGGAAACGATACGTGTGATCATTGTTGAAGAGCAGCCCCTGTTCCGTCAGGGTATTCGTGCTACGCTTGAGCAGATGGGTGATTGCATCATTGTTGGTGATTCTACCGACCCTGATGAGGTACTGGAAATAGCACGCACAGAAAATCCCGATGTCGTCCTGCTCGATGCCAGTCTCAATTCTGCCGACCCCTTAGAAATGGCTCGCCAGATGCGCCATATTACGACACGACTGGCCATTATTATGTTGACCCCCTCAGAAGACGAGGAACGTCTATTTCAGTCTATCAAGGTCGGCGCATCCGCGTACTATACGCGCAATATTACACCGGATGAACTCACAGAAGCGGTACGCAAAGTGAGCGTCGGGGAATATTTGATCAACGATGATGTTCTCTCTAAACCCCAACTCGCCAGTCGTGTGTTGAAATCCTTCAGGGAACTGGCCGTTGAAGAGGAAACATCGCCGGCAAAAGACCTGTATTCACCACTTTCAAGCCGTGAAGTGGAGATACTGGACTATATTGCGCGGGGAAACAGCAATAAGGAAATAGCGAAATCCCTCAAAATCAGCGATCAGACGGTAAAAAATCACATTACGTCTATCCTCAAGAAGCTATCGGTGAACGACCGAACTGCCGCTGTTGTGCACGCGCTTAGGCATGGGTGGATTAAGATGGAGGAAAGCTGAGTGGCACTAGCTTCAGGAACGACAATCAGTTCATCATGGCCAGGATCTGCCGTATCATCTTGACCTGGCGCTGTATTTCATCATGGTCTTCTGCTAGAGGCGCAAGCTGCAGGTAAGCTGCCAGGTCGCTTAGAGCTCGACCATAGCGTTTGAGTTGGAGATAGATGACGCCACGGTCCCGTCGTTCCTGCGGAGAGCGAGGAGCCAGTACCAGAATGCAGTCACAAATGCGCAGCGCTCGTGCGTAGTCTTCGCTATGGAGATAAATGTGCTTAAGATTGTTGAGCATGCGGATGAGCAGATATTTCCGGCTAACAGGTTCGAACCACTGGGTAGGTATTTTATCTTTTTTCCCGATCACCTGGCGCACACGCCTACGACACTCCTGCTCACTCAATACTCGTCCGCTCTCAAAGGGATCAATATAGATGCGCTTCTGTTGAAAACGACACCCCACTACAAAGTGAAACGGTAATCCTATACCATCAAACCACACTCCCACCCTCCGGCCAACCTCCATGTACAACAGTGAAAGCGCGATTGGGATGCCTGTGTGTCGCTCTAACACCTCATTAAGAAAGCTGTTGGACGAGTTGTAATAATCTTGCGTATTGCCATGAAAATGTTCCTGGCCAAAAAGTACTGTATTCATGGCTGCAATTACGGCCGATACATCCATATTTACCGGGAGCTTCTCAAGGGTACCGGCTCCGGTCAAACCCAGCAGCGCTCGAACACGTTCTGCCAGCGAATCGAGCTGTGCCATATAGTGCGCAATATCGAGCTCGGGATATTCCAGGTTGGCGATTAAGAGCGCCGCGAGGGATAGGTCGATGGCCATATCTTCGCCCGCAACCAGGGTTTCAAATGCTCTAAATGCGCGTTGTTGTGGTGTGTCATTTGGAAATGCTTCAGTCATTTTATAGACATCTACCCGGGCAACTAGAATTACAGACTCGTCTATCCTGCTCTACACCTGTATTGCCAGTAGTTCTTTTCCACTATTCGCATCTAAGAAAACATAGAGGTCGTAGGACGAACGTGAAAATGGAGTAGGGTCGACCGATGCGTCAGCTGGTTCGAGCGGAATTCTTTGATACACTATCATCCACGTTGGCACATCGTGATAATTGGGATGAGCAGCAGGAGTGCTCTTGTCAGGATAACTCAACGACACATATCGAGCACCGGTCGTTTTGGATTTGCTGGCAGCACCCGGCTCAAGCTGGCTGGCGAGCAGCAATGCCTGCTGCTGGCTCAACGCGGGTGTCTGACTGGGATGACCAAGAGTAATCCCTTCAGCAGTGAGGGAAGCAATTTGACTATCTGTTGGACTAGTAGGGAAAGCGCTAATAATTGGCGGAGCTGGTATCGTGTTTCCAGCAAACTGGTGAAGCAACAACCAGGCGAGCCATAGCCCTGCCAAACCTAGCAGTATACCGCCCACAACTCCACTTGTTACACGAAACCACTGTGTTGTGGAGTCGCTCCTCACAGAAAGTTGAGGTTGCTTCTTTACCATGCTACCGCCTCTCTCAACAGGGATTGCTGTGCTGAGTCTACATCATCTGATGCAGCCTGTCCAGTATAGAACAATTTCGCAGTAAAGGCAATCAGGAAGGACGGCCGGACGGCCAGAGTTGACCTCATATTCCCCGGCAAGATATACTGAAGTTAGCAATCGATATGTTAAGAAAGGATACCTAACCCCGTGAAAGTACATGGTCGCATGACGGTCTTTCCCATCATGCCCGCCCGCATCAACCGTTTATACGAACTTGCATATAATTTGTGGTGGAGTTGGCATCCAGAGGCACGCGCCCTGTATAGCACACTTGATCCTGATCTATGGGATAATGTCGGACATAACCCGGTGCGCTTCCTGAGCGAGGTGCAGCCAGAGCGGCTCGAAGCCGCGGCAAACGAGGCCGGCTATTTACAGCGCTACGGCACGATTCTCAGTAACTTCGATGCCTATATGCATCCCGCGGCACATGGAACGTGGTTCTCACGAACTTATCCTGAACTAAGCGATAGCGTCATCGCTTATTTTTCCGCCGAGTTTGGACTGCACGAATCACTGCCCATCTATTCCGGTGGCCTTGGTATACTCTCAGGTGATCATTGTAAGGAAGCCAGCGATCTCGGCCTGCCTTTTGTTGGGGTAGGTTTTCTCTACCCGCAGGGGTATTTCCGCCAGAGCATTACTCGCGAAGGAGTGCAAGAGGCTGCGTACGACAAACTCCACTTTTCGGAAGCGCCAGCGATACCAGCCTGCGATGCCAATGGCAATGAAATTATGATTACAGTCGAGCTACCTGGACGACACATTCACGCGAAAGTATGGAAAGTGCAGGTAGGACGTATTCCTTTGTACCTGATGGATACGGACGTGGCTCCCAATGCACCGCCTGATCGTGAGCTATCTGCGCGTTTGTACGGTGGTGACCGCGAGATGCGCATCTCTCAGGAGATTGTGCTGGGCATTGGCGGCGTACGCGCTTTACGTGCCCTGGGCATTTCTCCGGCGGCCTGGCACCTCAACGAGGGGCACGCCGCCTTCCTGAACCTGGAACGGTGCCGGGAACTCGTTGCTGCCGGGCTTAGCTTTAACCAGGCACGCGAAGCAGTCGCGGCAAATTCGCTCTTCACGACGCATACTCCTGTTCCCGCGGGAAACGATACCTTTAGCTACGACCTTGTCGACAAGTATTTTGGTTCTTACTGGGGCCAGCTCGGACTGACGCGTGACCAGTTCATGGAGGTCGCGCGTGAGGACCATGGCTGGGGTCCGACCTACGGCATGACGGTGCTGGCGCTTCGCCTGACCGGGCAGCACAACGGAGTGAGTGAGCTACATGGCGCTGTCTCGGGTAAGATGTGGCAGTTCTTGTGGCCAGGTATCGATGCCGAAGAGGTGCCTATAGAATACATCACCAATGGCGTACATACTCCCTCCTGGATTTCAGAGGAGATGAACGCGCTCTTCAAACGCTACCTTGGTGAGGATTGGGAAGAGCGCGTAGATGATGCCGAGCTCTGGAATCGCCTGAGCGACATACCTGACGAAGAACTGTGGAAGACCCATCTACAGCGTAAAGAGGCTCTGATTGATTTCACACGCCGCCACCTGAAAGGACAACACCTGCGACTGGGTGAAGGAGCGGTGCAGATCACCGAATTTGAGCACATGCTCGATAGCAATGCTCTTTTGATCGGCTTCGCGCGCCGCTTTGCAACGTACAAACGAGCAACGCTGATCTTCCGCGATCCTGAGCGCCTACACCGGCTGCTCAATAATCCAGAACACCCCGTTCAGATCATTTTTGCTGGCAAGGCGCATCCGGCCGACGAGCCAGGAAAGGCATTGATAGAGCAGGTCTACCGCTTCTCACGTAGCGATGCCTTCCGTGGCAAGGTCATCTTCCTGGAAAACTATGACATCGATATGGCCCGCTACCTGGTCTCGGGTACGGACCTCTGGCTCAATAATCCTATCCGTCCACACGAGGCCAGTGGCACCAGCGGTCAGAAGGCGGCGCTCAATGGTCAGCCGAACTGTAGTATCCTCGATGGCTGGTGGGCAGAGGGCTACAACGGCAAGAACGGCTGGGCCATCGGCGAAGAGCGCGAATACCACGATGCAGAGGTACAGGCAGAGGCAGACAGCCTTTCGCTGTACCAGTTGCTTGAGGAAGAAATTGTCCCAACCTACTATGATCGCGGTGCTGACGGCATACCTCATCATTGGATCGCGACGATGAAGGAAGCTATTCGCACTTGCGCTCCCCAATTCAGTATGAGAAGGATGGTGAAGGAATACACAACGCGCTTCTACGTTCCCGCAATTCAGTTAGGGAAGCAGATTGAGCAGAACATGTACGCCAAAGCGCGAGTGCTGGCTGACTGGAAAGAGAAGATCAAGGTAGGCTGGCCAGGTTTAGCGCTCTACGTGGAAGGACAGCACGATGGTCAGCTGAGTCTGGGTGAGGAAATCAATGTGCGCGCCTGGGTGCGCGCGGATAAGCTCCAACCGGGGGATTTCAGCGTAGAAGTGGTCTATGGCGAGGCGAATGACGACGTGATTATTCCGGAGCATGTCTTGCCGATGGAATATATTAAGAAGGAGCAGGACGGTTCGTTCCGCTATGAAGCTCGTCTGAAGCCCACCGAGAGCGGCAGCATCGGCTACGGTGTCCGGGTATTGCCCAGTCATCCGGCTTTGGGTGGGAAACATGATATGGGGCTGATTCGCTGGGGTTGAC
>MNIY01000164.1 GCA_001919995.1 Ktedonobacter sp. 13_1_20CM_4_53_11 | reverse complement strand
AGAGCCAGTCAAGCCGTGGCAGACGACAAACGTCACGCTGTTAGGCGACGCGATCCATACGATGCCTCCTTCTCGTGGCGAGGGTGCCAACACGGCCTTGCGAGATGCTGAACTCCTTCATCACACATTGGCTGAAGTTGCAACGAAAGGAGTACTGCTTGCTCAAGCACAAGTCTAGTACGAAACAGCAATGCTGACCTATGGATTTGAAGCCGTGACAAATGCTCTCAAGAAACCTTTTTTTAGCTTCCACATATCGGGAGAAGCGCCTCAGCAACATTGAGAAGGACTGATGCCCAACGCCCGCGTCAGGGAAATTCGGCTCTTATCAACCGGTACACAGGGAGCACTTCTGGAAATCCGCGCTCCGTCTCCTGTTCTTTCACAGTTTGAGGTAGTTAAAGCAATGTCGGTCGTTGACAAGATACAATGAGACTAGGCCTCAAGCTACCTGTCACCGGGAAGAGCGACACATATCATTTTCTCTCTTGACTGCCCCGAAGATGATAAGGCTCAGATGAGGGGGCAGACGATACGTCGGCTATGGCGCTACCTCTGGCATCTTCTTGTCATGTTCTTACTGTCTACACTCCGTCCCCGAGATCTGTGGGGAGGCACATCGAGTTCTCGGTTACTTAGAGATCTTACCGGCCCAACTGCTTCGCTTTTCGCCTGAAATAGTGTCAGACAACAGCCCCTATCTTGTCAGACAACACGCCGATTTTCCCCGGTGATGTCTGACATCACTCTGCACTCAGAAACGCTCATGCTATGAAACGTTGCGTTCTCATCCCACGAAAGCCAGCCCACTTCATATTCGAGCCATCGATTTATCTCGCATTACTCGACGAGAAATATCTCTGAGTTCTCGGCCACAATCGCGTGTGGGCGGTAACGCTGCCCCTGCAGTCGCATGTCGAGCACGCGAATATGCATACCTGGAGAAGCTTTTTTTAGCTGTGGAAAGCGCTCCTGAGGAGCGACGATACGAACTTCAGCCTCGCGCCACCCCACTGTGATAACCCAGTAATAATCCTTGAGCTCTATTGTCCTAATTTTTCCCTCAAAGCCTAACGAGGCCATTTGCAGAGCTATAGAGAGGTGGGGATGTTTCGCCTGCCACGCCCAGAATGGCTGACACCAGGGACGAAATTCGCATACAGTACAGACCTCGCCAGGGGTAGCAAGTTCCTCCACTGAAGAACTTTCTTGCAACCGCCTGATCAATGCGCGCGCTTCATTGCCAACGTGGTGGCATGTCTCGGGCTCAATTGATATCTTGTGCATTGCCCCTGTGAGAGGATAGGTCACCCACGCTTCCTCTGGCCACTCGCCAAATGTTTCGTACCACAAGAGGGCATACAACTGGAGTTGCCGCTCATATCGCGCTGGCAGTCCGTCTCGCAGGACAGACTTATAATCAAGTAGGCGTATTCCGGTGGGAAGCCTTTCTGCATAATCCACTCGCCCGGTGAGAAGCCCATCTTGTGATTGCACCGGTACCTCGACCAGTGCTTTGTCCTCGCGGACGCTCTCCATTTCAGCAGGATGAGCCTTGTTTATTACAGTTGTATCTCGGTTTTCATGTTCGACCTGCTCGGTTGCAAGCTGCTTTGCTAGCCGAAGCGCCTCAGAAGCAATTGCTTCTAATGCACGGTGTACCCGCTCTTCATCATGAGGAAGCATTCGTTCGCGAGGGCGGCTGTTTTTTTGTTCCTCTTGGAGCGCCAGTTCGTGGCGAAAACGGCGGTGGGCCTCACCGATGATTTCACTTCGATTATCAGAACTGATGGGACGCTCAGTGAGCGATTGGAGGGTTTTATGGAAAGCGATCCCCACACGTGCTGCGTAAGCCGTACGGCGCTCATACCCCTGTGACATCTCAAAGCAGGCGCGTAAGCCGCAGGTACGTATCATTTCAATCGCTGTTGGCCCGAACGGCACTTCAGGTCGTCCTCGTGGGGGCCTGAGACTTCTCCGGTCAATGTGCCAGTTGAACGCGGTATTTTGCGTATTCTTATTCATAATGTCACCAGATGATTGAGAACCCAGAAAGGGCGGCGCTCAAGATCAAAAGAGGTGTGGACCGCACATCGCAAACCGTGGGCGCTCAGGAAGGCCTGTCGCTCATCGCTCGTTGGTCGGGCCTGCAAAGGATGGATCACCCAGAGACCCACCTCGACACCGTCCTGGCCACGAAGGACGCAGGGGAAATATTGGTCTCCAAGTACTCGCCCAGGTAACACCTCCCAACTTGTCCGTGCGTATTCTGCAAGCGAGTCCGCGCCACGGCTAATTTGGGCAGGGCTCAAAGAAGGCTGCTGGCGATGTAGCACAAATCGAAGGAGGGCCGCTCCTAACGCTCGATCCAGCAGTGGGTGGAGCATCTGTTTGCGATAATCAAACATGCAGTGATAGCAGGCTCCACCGCAGTTTGGGTTTTCACAATGCTCTCCCAATTCCAACGCTTTCTCTAAAATGGCCTTCATGTTCTGCTCGATTGCTCGTGCGTAACCGGCTCCGCCAGGCACATCGTCATAGAGAAAGACCTCACCGTGCAGGCGATGATTGAGCCCGCGCCGCACAGCCCGTACACCGACTTGGAGTTCTCCTGGGTCTATCTGCAAGATAATAGCGGCGGCGTTAGCCGCAAGTATGCCAAACGAATACCAGACCGCCCTTCCTGATGGCTGTTGGAGTGGAGCATCCATCGTGGCCGGTAGATCGATACCTAAAAGAATAATCTCCGAAAAGAACTGATGGCCAAGAATGACCTGATTGTGGGAGTCCGTCGCGTTGGGACACCAATCACCCGCACGAGGCCCGGTGTTCCTGCCCCTAAATGGCGGAACACTGGCTGGATAACGGTGCGCTCCAGGATTATCCGGATCAAGAGCACGACCGCAAACGGGGCAGATAATAAAGCCGGGGAAGTCGGGATTCGGGCCTTTGTTGCAGGTAAAGAGCTCTCCTCGACGAACCCGGACATACAGGTTCGGGGCAAAGGGAACTTGTGGCCTGCCCGTATTGAAGGACGTTTGTCCTACGAGCAGTCGCGCCGGGATGGCATACCCACTGCGCTCCCGTCCGCCTCTCTGATACAATTCACGTCCTACGTTTGGCAATGCGCAGTCAACTGTGAAGCCTCGAGGACGCAGGTAAGGAAGTGACATCACATGGAAACTACCGCACTCCGCGCATTGGTCCGGGGCATCGTTGGTACTACTGTCGAGCATAATGGATTGACAATCAGCGCATTCTACCAGCGTGCCAGAAAGGTTGTAGTCGGGGCTGGCGTTGTACCGATCGTAGACGCCAACGCTCCGATAGATGTAGGTGTTGGGAAACTCGCCTCGAATCACCTCGGCACCTGGTGCGTATTCGGCCAGGGCTATTTTGAGATCTCGCTGCATGGCATCGTTTTCTAGCATCTCCATCTCATCATATGAGGGCCTTTCCGATGGAATGAAAAGGCTCACAACATCCACCGGAAAAGCATATTTAGGAAGGAGTCCTGCGTTGATCAGTTCTTCCAGGACACTTTCTTTCGCCTCCCCACGGTTGATGACGGATTGCACTTCCGCCACTAATTCGCTCATCCACGCTCCGAGGCGAGGGACAAAGGCTGGATCGACAATATGCTCGCACCGCATAAGGAGTGAAGCCCGATTTGCTGCGAGGTGCCGCCGTAAATGCACGGTTCCCTGCATGTTGATAAAGTCGGCGATCGTCCCCCACGCTGAAAAGAGGCTCCCTGGTTGAGATGCCTGCCTTAGCTTCAGCAATTGATAGAAGAAATCCTGCAAAATCAAGGATCGAACGTGACGCCGTGCAATGACTTCATTGTTGAGATAGAGGGCCGGGACGCGTGGTGGGTTACTCACAATTTCTGGTGGATGCGCGAAATAATACTGGTCATGACTGCGAAACTGTGCGAATGTCAGTACAGTTGCCAACGCACTCCCGCGCCGTCCAGCGCGTCCTGCTCGCTGTTGGTAGTTAGCGACGGTTGGGGGCACGTTCCGCATTCCCACGCTCAGAAGACTACCAATGTCGATCCCCATTTCCATTGTCGTTGTGACTGAAAGCACGTCAATACGATAATCGTCAGGGTGCTGATGATCATGAAAGAGATCCTGGAACCAACGCTCTTCGTTGCGTGCTTCTACGCCTGAAATCTGGGCTGTGTGTTCTGCAGAGCGCAATGCATAGGGATCATCAAACGGGGAAGTGGGTAGAGCGTGCAGTGCCGCTCGCCGATAGAAATTCCGGACCGACGACACGGGGACAGGACTGGTCCGTTGGCCGCAACGCAGGCAGACATGGAAGAGCGCCTCGCTCATAATGTAGGCACAAGCACTGCATCGATGGACTGTATCACCGACCGGGTGCAACGCGAACCCATCAATGCGAATGCCGTACGGGACCTCCTCTCCAAACCTTTTGCCCGCTCCGGACAGGATACCCAATCCTTTCAGTGCATTCCAGAGCGGCGTGACAAGATCGTTGACCCATCTTGCCGCCGCTACCTTATTCGGAAGCCGCCCCAGTTCGACAAGCGCCTCTGAAACGGCGATCACGTAGCGCCCGAGCTTGCGTTTATTTTGGAGATTATAGGGAATGGCCTGGCGTCCCTCGCTATTTTGCTTGCGATATCCCCAGATAAGCAGGGACCGCTCATGCTCCTTCACCAGCTTTTCGGGCCATTCCCATGGAGCCAACGGATTGGGTGGAAGCAGAACGTTCTCCGTTGCCAGGATACGAGTAACCGCCTGGAGAAATAGGCGGGTCTCATCTTCGTCGAGTTGAGGAAATGCCCCGATGTCTTCCGGTAACGGAACGCGCCAGCAAGCCAATCCCAATGGCTCCAGCGCAAACTCCCTCTGGGAAAGTTCGCGACGCAAGCCCACGTGGAAAGCTGTTTCCGCCTCCTTGAAACACGCTGCATCTCCATCGTTCATACGGGCAAAGTATTCGCGCAGGCGCCCATTCGTCGGGTTGATCCCTCGTTGTAACTGCATGTCGATGACCCGCGAACGCACCTCTGCAAAAGCCAGCGGCTGCGGGCGGGGATGCCTTCCCGTCCCTATGCAAGTGGCACACGGCTTCCTCAGCACATGCTGTTCTTGACCTATGATGTAAGGGCCTTTTTCCTCGACTTGGCCGGTTCCGGAGCAATCGGGGCAGGACATTAGCACGCGGTAGACGAGTTGGCGAAAGAGATCGTTGTGATGATCATCGCGCAAATCGGCGGCGAGTTGAGCAGCTTCCTGGCGAGAATCAGTAAAAAGCAAGGCCTTTCGCCCGTAATTGGGAGGGGCGCCGTAAGCCGCGCGTGGCTGGACGCGAAAGCCATCCTCCGCGACGATCGAGAAGGTGCGGGGGCCTTTCGTTCGTAACGGCTCGATGATCTCGCGCCCATCCTTCCCGGGCTCACGATAGTTCCGGCAGCGCGGGCATTGACCGGGGAATTGACTGACCAGAACATCGTTTTCTTGCGCTGGCTCGGTCGGATAAACCGGACGCGCGTAGATATCGTGCGGATGCGTGGAGAGGGTGGTCCGGGTTGAGCGGTACTCGCAGAGAGCATGAGCGTCCGGCGCTTCGACTCCGAAGATCTGAAACTGCTGGAGATCTTCGCGCGCGCCGCTCAGATCGTCGCTCCAGGGCCAAAGGCTTCCCTGAACAGAGTCCGGAATGCCCCCGAGATAGAGAAGCCCGCAGTGCCGGCAAGAGAACAGCTCTAGCACCCGCGCTCCGCAGTCACACCAGGGGCGAGGGTCCATGTAGAGTTTCCCTACCGGACGAGGCGCGACTCCGGTCGGCAAGGGAGGTGCGGCGGGGCAGTCGGGGTCCATACAGGCCCAAATACCATAGATTCCGCGGAAGAAGAGATGCACACGCATGGAGAGGAGCGGCGGCGTATCTGGGAGGGCGGACGCACGCGCGAAGCTACCCGCGGCTAAAATTCCTGCGGTAGCCCTTTCACGTTCCTCAGGAATGCTTAATCCCGGCCAGCATTCCTCAGCAAGCGCGTCAAGTAAAGTTGCACGGCGTGCAGTGCGCTGGCGCACCCAGTCGATATCATGATTCTGCTCGAGTAAAGCGTAGAGAGCCACTTGCGGGTCGACCTGCGCATCGACAGGGCCGAGTTCAAGTTCAGAAGCGAGCTGTTCGATGGCAGGCAGGGGATCGCTGAGAGAAAAACGCTCGTAGAAACGTCCGAATGCGTACAAGGCTTGAGAAGACGCCTGGCGAGTGGGGGTTCCCTGCGCCGCGTTGCCGGTCCTGATCAGGGTAAACCGACTGACAGGCTCACCAAACAGGTCCGAGATGAACTCCAGTAATTGCTCATCGGCACCCGCTGGTACGGAAGCCGTTGTGGCTATAGCACGAAACTGCGGTGAACCCGAGGGTAACCCCAGCCGTTCTTTGAGACGCCTGACCAGATAGGCGACTTCTGTTCCTTTCGCCCCCGTGTAGGTGTGCGCCTCATCAAGCACAAGCGTTATGCGTGCAGCTGGTGTGCTTTCCAGCCACCGTCGTGTGAGTTCAAAGATTCTCGCCTCAATGGGGCGGACCAGCATATACTCAAGCATGGAGTAGTTCGTGACCAGTATATCAGGAGGCGCGGCCTGGATGTCCCACCGGCAGAGCATCTCTGTGCTGTCCGGACGCGGCCAGGTGCCGGTGTCGCGCAGATCAGCGCGCAACTTTTCCCAATCCTGCCTGAGCTTTTCAAGATATGCTGCGAGGCGGTCCCGCGGCTGCTTGTAGGCCCAGTTTCCGGTGGGTTGCGACATACCGGTATACATACCGAAGTGAATAACGTTCCCCTGCAGACGTTCTTTCTGCCACTCAGGCGAGGCACCGCGGGCGAGAATACGGCGCAGACGCGAGAGCTGATCGTTCACCAGGGCATTCATCGGGTAGAGAACGAGCGCGCGCATTGCCGCTGGGCGACGTTCATGCCTCCGACTATGGAGCCAGCCTCTCTGTAGATCAAAACGACCTGGACGTTCCTGGTCGGCAATCGGTTCCCACGACGGAGCTTCCCTCAAAATATCTGCCAGGATGGGAAGGAGAAAGCTTTCTGTCTTTCCAGAGCCTGTACCGGTGGCTACCAGCAGGTTAGGCTGATCTCCGAAAGCGGTCAGTAGAGCTTCTTCCTGGTGGGTATAGAGGGGAAAGCGGTCAATGGGTACGCCATGTTGCACCAATGCGGCCAGTCCGGGGGGAACGCTCTGCGGATACAATTCCTCTAGCTCTGCGAGCTTATGTGCTGTTGGAAATGCAGGAGTTGCTTCAATAAATGGGGCTTGAGCAACTACTCCCCGTTGGCGTAGAATGTCCCCGCGTTCAGCAAAGATAGCAGGATGCGCGATCTTGTAAGCCGTTTCCAGGTATTCGATCATCGACTCTTTGATGTGTTCGAATGCCTCGCTTGGTGTGAGATGCATAGGAAACCTCTCCTTGCCTAACCGCTCGCGTGCTCTGCTCCAGAACGGCCTACTGAGTTGCCCCTACTAATTGCTCCCAGGTGGTTTCTCTTGTCCAACGCACATAGTCTGGATATCTTATCGCCCTCGGAATAAGCCAGCGATTGACGGCAAGCGTCCCAATGGTTGCCGCAGAAGACCGCACAGCCGCTCCGATCTCTTCTTCCCCGCGTAAACACTCTCGCCAATTGGGTACGAGAGGAACTCCATAGATTTCTCTACTGATGCCGTGCTGAAGCATGTGAGGGTCGAGGCCAACCCGGCGCAAGGCCTCGCGCGCTACCCGTAGGCGCCAGTTTGGTCCTTGTCCGAACTGGTGTCCAGACGCGTAGGTATGTCCCTCCCGGCGGAGAAGTTCCCGCATCAGCAGGAAAAGAGGCTGAGGAATGTGAAAATGCCCCCACCCCGTTGTCTGCCCGATGTGGACAAAGTCTACCGTTCCGGGCAGTTTGAGGCGGTTGTAGAGAGATGAGCGCCCAAGTGCCGATGTGACGGTAATCAGCAGGAGTTGTGCGTGTTTATATTGCTGGCTGATAATGCCACTCCGATGATTATACTTGGCAGCAAAAGCGTCGCAGACTTCTCGAGAGGCCATTAACGCTGCGGTAACCTTTCCCCCGAGAAGAAGGGAATAGGGTGGCACTGCTCCAACAATATGGGCGTCCATCACATGTACAAGCTGCTGCCGCCGCTCATCTAGGCTCCAGCCAATCCACGTATCGCGTGCTTTCAAGTTAAACACAGGGTCGGTGAGGGCAAAGAGACCGAGGAGTTTACCATTAGTGCGATCGCGGACAAGAAAACGCAACCGGCGCCCATACCCCCGTGAGACAGGCACCGACCATAACAATGTCGCGAGACGAAATAAAGCAGCATCTTCGGTGCCGGACGAGACGAGAGAGACCTGAGGCTCAACAGCCTCAGGAATAACTTCGTGCCCCTCAGCAAAATGTGGCAGAAGGGCGCGGCCGTAGCGATCAAGAAATTGTTGCTCGCCTTCTCTGAACGCGGCCCGCTGTGCTGCATGACGGGCGCGAACAAGATCCTTCGTATAGATCTGCTCCCTCCCATCCGGTGATGGACTAAGTCCAATGAGAGCGAGATGCGCTAGAAGTTCAACTCGGATACGTTCGCGCAACTCAGCTAGATCACTCTCTTCAATGCAACTGTACTCTTCACTATGTACCTCATCGATAAGCGCCCTCAATTGCGTCGCCATGAATGAAGGACTCCAATCTTTCCTTAAGTCGTTTCCTACATTCTAGCAACTCCTTTCGCCATTTGTCTATAGCTCTGGTATAAGGTTGGTATGCATTGAGATGACGGCATTGTCACTCAAGCCACCAATGGGGTTTGTCTAAGCTGCCTATTGATTCTGCAAAAGGTATACAGAGTCACTTTCGCAGCTACATGCGTGTGAAATCCGTCAGACATGTGTGCTTATTATTTCCACCTCTTTGTACGTTCTCTCAGAAATCCTCTTCTCCCGACGATACGTACCGCAACACGTTCTCCACGTAGAGATCGATCAGGTGAAAATAGTACGGCGAGACGGTATATTGTTTGTAGCGCACAAACAGCACTCCCATCGTTGCCAGAAGGTGCTCTTTATCAAAGTGCGAACTTCCTTGCATGATCTGGAAACGCCTGACGAGATGTGCTCGCGCTTGTCCCCGCAGATCCATGCTTGTTGGAGAGCCTACGAGAAAGGCATTCGTGTCATCATACCAGATACCCTGAAAGAGGCGAACATTCTCGCCTCTTTCGCTTAAAAACATTCCCAGGTCGTTATAAATCCCCGTAATGAGCTTGCGGTGGTATTTCCCTTCGCTCGTCGTTTTGCTGCCAAAAATGCGGGCAATCCGCTCTCGCCATTCTCCGCTCGTTAACTCTTGATAGGAGAGTATGGGATGCGTCACGGCAACCTCTCCTAAAAATGCATCGTATTCCAGCAATTGCTTGTAAAAAGTCTGGGATTGCTGGGCATTTTTCGAGGTGGGTTTCTTGCTCCCATCCAGGAAGCCTTGTTGTACCATCTGCTCCAGAGGTAAAAGCGTGGAGCGCTCTTGCTGAATCCTATCATACTGTGGAGCTAACTGAAAGTGGTTTATGGGATAGGCTATGGAGTATTGTTCCTGGTGTCGCTGCTCAATGGCATCATATTCGTAGAGGATACGTTCTGCCAGATCCTCGATAGCGACGAAAAGATCGTGACCGACAATGATGTCAAACGTCGGCAGGTCTTTGATCGAACCATGCTCTGGAATACGCTTTCGTTCTGCCAGGAGCTTGTCATATTGCTCATCCCAATCTACCCCCCACCTCTCGAGCAGTTCGTAAAATGCCTCGCTTTGTGTTGGGTCTCCGAGATTTGCGAAGTGCAACTGCTGGTCTGCAAACCAGAGTGCCATTGTGATGGTTTCACCACCAGAGCGCCCTCTGCGAACAAACGCCAGTTCATCAGGGAGAAATGGCAAGGGGAAATGCGCTGTACCATGAATAATGGCGCATTTCAGATAGAGCTCGCTCAGCACCACGTGCAGGTTTCTCGCAAAGTCTTTATCTGGAAGTTGAATCAGGGGATAATCAAGGTAATCGCCACCTTCCAATGCATCAGGATCATTGGAGTTGACATTAATGGAGTGTTTAGGAACGTTTGGATGCTCTCTATAGAGCACCGGGTAAGGATCAGTTTGTCCAAAGAGGATACCATCTTCTTTAAAATCTTCCGCTGTCGCATCTAATAATACGATCACGCCCCCCTGTGGGGCACGTCTCATATCTTCCAGGGCCACAAAACAGAGGGCAGGATACATGCCCTGAAAGAGGTCGACATAGTCGTCGAGGCTGTGTGCGCGTCTCAGGCGGTTATCGTAGATACCTACCTCTTTCAGTTGTTGCACTTCTATATTGGCTGTTTTAGACAAAGGAGCCAGCGTGAACGCGCGTTCCCGCAGGTGAGCAACTATGCCCACCTCCTTGAGATTGGCAATAAATTGTTGCGTAAAGTCAAAGATGATTTTTCCCTTGCCCGCATTTACGTCACGTAGATCGTGATACTTCACCTGCGCCCGCTTTCCTGGAAAGGTGACAGGGCTGTAGACTGTCGGTTCTTGCTCGACCGCTTCTGATTTGAGATGGAGAAAGAGGAATCTGCTTCTGACGGGACGCTTCCCAAAGAAGGCCCACCCAGGCCGAAATGGTGGAGTAGCTTTGCCGAAGCATCTGGCGTGAGGAATGACGCGAAACTCTTGTGTTGGAGCACCCTCTGTATTAGCTGGCGCGCCGCTCAACTCGATTTCCACGCAATAGTGAAAATTGCTGTCCTTCCCCCCTGGTCGTGCATACACGTAGCATTTGTCCTGGCCGACGAAACGGTGTGTCTTATCATCACGGAAAAACCTGAACGCTAACAATTTGAGCAGCACATGCAGTGGCAGATCGCCAAACGCTATCTCCCTCCGCGGAAGAGGCTCGTCTCGAAACCAGGAAAGAACCAGTTCGCTGATTTGTGCCCCTCGCGGGTAAAGAACGTAGATGGCCCATTTTTCATTCTTTGCTCCGTCAAGCTTATCATCGCTTCGAGCAGAGCATAATTTTGGGGACGCTCGACAACTAACGTGGTTGTCTTCGCTGTGTGTTGTTTGGGGTGAGCCTGGATAGTCATGCTTCATTCTCCTCCGCTGGGTGCAATGCTTTTTTGAGGTCGGCAAGGAACATCGTGAATGCAGACTGGTAGCAATTGGGAGTCTGACGATCAAGCGCTCCTTGCACAACGATGATCGCCGCCTCGTGAAAGTCCGTGACCTTTTGAAATTCGCGGGTATAGTATCCCAGTGGCCGTTCCTGCCCACTGACGAGGTTAATATAGATGAGCTTGCCATCCGGTCCAACATGGTGCTGGATACGATCTAGCTTTGCTTGAGCGTGCTTGGTAAAAGATGCCTCGTTCAACGACGGATGCCAAAGTGGGTCGTCGATGGGAAGTGAAAAGCGATCAAGGGTGAGATCATTGTAGTTTTTACAATCAATGAACCAGGGCTTTGTTGCAATGCACAGGTCCGCAACCTCGAAGAGCGCATCGGGCAACGACTCTACGGTGATGCCTTCCTTGTCTAAGAGTGCGGTAATCGCCTCCTCTCCGATTGCTCCGGCCAGAATGGCTTGTAGGCAATAGGGAGTGAAGAAATGCGAGCCTGGATGATCGAACTGTAAATCGTATCCCTGATCGAGAAAATGGTCCCGAATCACGGGATTGCCCGAGATAATGGCATAAGCCGCGTCCAGGTGGAAAATCCGGCTCTCGGGAATCGTGAGTGCAAGGGGCAAGAGTTCGAGTTCAGGCGTGAGATTCAATCGACCATGCGCATAATAGGGAGAGGAAGTGGCGCAATGGTAACGATCCACCACTTCGGCATGGAAATCATGCCGGAGTACTGCTCGGCGCAGTGCTTCCCAATCGTGCCTGGCTGCAAGGTCTTTCCCCTGACTGCGTACCGTTTCGAGCCGGATGACCAAATCCTGAATCGCTTCCCGACAGGAGTTGTTACTGACTCGTAGACGCGTGTCGTGCTGACGGCGTGCCTCACGCTCGAAGCTCGTTGTCTTGCGTGCAATGTCATTGAACACGGCTTGGAGATTTGCAGAGGTAAAAGGCGCATGCTGCTCTCTGATCGTTTCATACTTGTCACCCATAAATGCCTGGAATGTACGGAAGACTTCTGGACTGAGCAACGCGACTTGAGCAGGCGTCTCATCCCAGGTCCGTTCCACACGCCCCAATGCTTGAATAAAGATGGCAAGCTGATTCAGGAGACAATCCTCCGCCGTCGTTCCCTGCTGATAGCGTGCATTCCACTCTCCAGGTCGATTAATGGTACTGAGAACCTGGCGAAAGCGTGCCTCAGAAATCAGTTTGGCGCAGAAGAGCTTTGCCTGATACCACACATTCTCCTTCCGACCAGCGAAAACATCGTCGAAGGATTGCTCCTGTGGATCAGGATTCGTGAAAAAGTAGTAGGGAGCTTCGAGCAGCCCAATATGCGTGAAGTCCTGTGCTGGCCCGCCTTTCTCGTTCGTATACTGGAGATTGACGCCATTGCCAGCGGAGAGATACTGGGTGACGACGATCACTGGATCGGGCGTCCAGAAGAGCCGCGTAAAAGCTTGTTCAGCTTCTTTGCTTTGTCGCACTCGTGTGGCAAGCTCGGCATTAAAAAAGACCACGGTGATCTTGCGCTGAGCTATAGTGAGCGTAAATGCATCGAACCAGGAGGTATCGGGTAATGGCTCGACCTGATAGACACCCGCCTCCTCTGCATGGCTGGCAAAGGTGGTAAAAAGAAGCCGTACTTGATGAAAAGTATTCAAAAAGAGCAGTTGCCGGGGACGCTCGCCTCCCTGATCAAGAAGCCAAAACAAGCTGGAGAAAAAACGGTGCATGCGCTGGCTCCGATGTCCACCCCTATCCTTTTCAAATTCATCATTGTCTGCCACCGCTTTCAGGAACTGAGATAAGCGTTCTTGAACAGGATCAACCTTGTCGAGACCATCGACGAGTGCGACACTCATCTGGTGACCTCCTCGCTGCTTTGCCTTCTGCGCGCTCATGAGTTGGATGTCGGTGCGATCCTCATCGGTCGTAGGAAGCAGGAGATCCTGTTTGTCGAACCAGTCAAGATCGAAATGATGAATACAGCGTGGAAGGTCGGCAGTTGCCGAGAGGCCGAAGACTAGGAACTTCTCCGCTAGAGCATGGAGCAGGTTTTCAGGCGTTTGTAACATCTGATAATACTGTACTTCAACCTCTTCGTTATCGGTGCGTTGCTGAAGATCACTAATGTCGAAGAGGTCATATCCTCCACTGAGCAGGCTTCCACGCTGGGTAGTCTGTGTTTGTTGTTGACGAGGTAACCGTGGAATGACAGCAACTTGATCGAAAAAGTCTGTGTTATTAAAACACTGACGCAGGATTTCCCAGTATCGCACTTCTTCGTCACGCTCCATCTCTTTGAGCAGTGCAATAGTACGTGTTGTGGCCGTTCCAACAGCATTAAAGAGCCACCGTGCCGGAAGCCAGCCTGGGTTGTTGCGCTGCATCTCTAGTTGGAAGGCACGATCAGTTTGGTTGATATAGAGCGGGTTTGTGCTGATAACATGCTGCGTACGAAACACTGCCGGGGTAAAAGGCTGGTTTGCTGGCGCGGGTGTTTTTTCCAGTGTGAACTGATTGATTGTTGGATAATTCAACTTCTTTCGCTGCACATCATCTATAATCTCGACGATCTTTTCGATACGTTTGCGAATATTGGGGTGAAGGGGAAAATCGGCTTTCGGGAGCTTATGATGAGCCATCGCGCGGTAGAAGTTTGCCATGAAAGCAAATGGATCAGTGATCTGGGGGCCACGGCAAATCAAGGTGACAAGATCGTGTTCGAGGAAATCAAACTCATCGAGAAAAACGACCAGGCGTTTCTCAGCAGAAAGATCGGTGAGGCTGCGCATTTGCCCACCGTCGAAAAATCCATAAAATGCTTTGTGTAGTGTTACCAACATAATGCGAACTTCAGGGCGACGGCGAAATGGAATGGCCGGGAACAATGCCTCTACGACGGGATGGTTCACCAGCCAGGTATAGACCTTGCCCTGCTCATTTTCATCGCGTGTGACCTGAAGAACCCAACGCACCGCCTGGAGCACGATCCGTGCTTGCGCATCAGCGTACCTGGATAGCCAGTCCGGCAATATGCGTTCTTCTTTCGTCATCTCAATCACCTGCTGGCAGGCACGACGAATAGCAACAATTTCCAGGCTTTTCAGGCGGCTTCTTTGGCGAGCCTGCTCGAGGTAGGACTTGAAACGAGGATCGACGAGCAATGCCTCAAAGGCCGCTCGCTGTGTAAGCAGTACGTCCCGCACGACTTCGAGATCGCGCCGTAAAATGACACACTCTCCTGGCTTGAAGCGTGCTGCCATTTCTTCGAGCAGTTGTTTGCGATTAGCCATATAGATGAACTTACGATCAGGATTCGTATGCACAACATCGGGAATACTGCTGCTTTTACCGAGTCCAGTTGGTCCAAGGACAAGTTTGATGCCATGCTCATACGCATCAATCGCACGTTGATAGTACTCAGGGTATCCGGCCATGACAGTGCCTTTCTCACCGGAGGGAGTGCCTCGAGTGGGTTGATAGGGAATGGAAATAATGTCCTCTGTATACTGTTCCGCTAGCTGATGTATGTTGGTGGCGATAGCCTTCCGTAGTTCAGGGGGCGCAATGACTTCTACCGATGCTCCCCATTGGCGAATCCAGGACTCCATTTCGAGAGGCTCAGATACCTGAAATGTGATACGAGATGTTCCATCTTGTTCCGCAAGCACACGCTGACTGGGATGCCAGAACGCCTCTTGCACGATACGCGCAGTGTCGCCAAAAAAGCGCAAATCTACCATTTGAGGGGGCCTGTCATGCCAGACGACTCCCCAGGCCTCTGAAAACAAGCGATTTGGACTGAAATCTGATGGAATATCGAAGTGTTCATTTGTCAGGTCAGCAGCAAGAATACGATTCAGCTTGAAGATACGGATGGCATGGCGCAGTTCATCAAAGCCAATGGTATAGCAACTGTTGGTCGCTCCATAAGGTTCGATACAAAAAGGGTGAAAGTTTCGCTCAGTGATGGAACCAGTTCGATCCCGATAACGCAGATGAACGACACGCCCTTCAGACCAGGCCTGTGTCAGCGTTTCCAGTACAGCAAGATAGCCTTCATCTAGCGGCAGGGACCGTTGCAGTAAGGCTGCCTCCTCGATATAGTTCGAAAATCGAGGTGAGTCATCATGCACAGCGTCAGCAAGCTTTTGCATGACGCGCTCGGCATGTGGATTGCGATCACTCTGTTGGCGTGAGAGTAAACGGCACGCAAGATACAACGCAAGCACTTCATCGGGCGTCAGTCGGAGGGAGCGCGTTGCATGATGAAAGCCTACGTGGTAGCGTCGACCACGCTTGCCTATCTCGACTCCTGTTGACGATAAGCGGGCAAGGTCACGCCGAATCGTGGTGGCATCGACCGCTAAGGCTTCCGCCAATTCATTAGAGGTAAGGCCATCGGGATGACGACGTAATAATGCCTCAAGTTCTACAAGGCGTGAACCAGGGACCTGCTCCATATAATGCTCCATTATGCGATCATTCATCCTATCTAGTCTACCAAAATCGCGCAAAAAATGCAACTTTTGCGCGATTTTGGTCAGGGCAATCGCATCTAATTAACCCCATCCAGAACACGTAAGAGATAATCGTTGTTCCAACCAGCTTTGAGGCGCTTCGCAGGATTGACCTCCAGGTATCGCTCTTCCGTCAGCCAAGCACAGAAGGCCCGTAAAGCACTGATCTGTCCATTCACCGTACTGGTGGCTCGTTGCTGTGTCCGTTGGATGTAATTGCGGTAGCCAACCAGAGCGATGGGCGAAAGCTGCGAAAAGTTGAGTGGCCGTTGTTCTTCGCGAGAATACCAGACAAGGAAGCCCTCCACCGCGCTTTTGTAGCGACGAATGGTGCCCTTGGCGCGATCGCTGGCTTGTAACTCCTCAAGCCAGCGCGGTAAAACCTCTTCAGGAGACGGAGGGGTGATCGCCGTGGTGATCATGTTTTTTCGCCTGTTTTTTTCGGCTGAATGGCAAACTTTGCTTGACGTACGTTCATTTACAGGGAAAAGAAAAGACGAATTCACGCTCATCTCAAGGCAAGTTTGCCATTCAGCGTTTTTTTTAGCCATCCGACGACTGAGGTACGTGACACCCCAAATGTTCGTTCTATCCCTCGCAAACTGCTTCGCTCTTCAGAGGCTCGCAGTATTTCTTCCCGACGTTCTTCTGAGTAGACATGGGGCGTCGGATTTTCACGGCTTTGCCGCTTGCACTCCTTACAGCGATATTTCTGCTTCCCATTAGGTGAACGACCGTTTCGCACAACATCTTCGCTTCCGCAGTAGGTACAATGAACGGTAGTGGTAACCATGCAATCTTCCGCCTCTCCTACGATTTTTGCCCTTCCTTTACCACAGCATTCCCTTTTCCACCACTACCCAGATCTGCCATGTTTTTAAGATTGAGAACCCGTATTTGATGTTCAGGCCGATGACGCTGGATGTTCGTGAGCATCTCGTGAAAATTCCTGAGCGCGAGAAGAGGTTCGCCTGCTATCATTGCTTGAGAAAGGCGCAAGCGCCGCGCATAGGAAGGAGGAGAATCGGACAATCTATGCCACAATACCCGCCAGTTCCGATCCACATTCGCATCGACTCGCAAGAACAGCGCTCTGGCATTCCCGATCTGCTGGCTACCATGCCGCAGGTCCACATCAAGGTGATACCGCTGCACATGGGCGACTACGACATAGGCGGTGATCCATGCCGGGTCTTCGAGCGCAAAACCGGGAGCGACTTTCTCTGCAGCCTGGAACAAGGACGCCTCTTCCCGCAGCTCACCGCGCTACGTAAAAGCGGCTTTGCGCCCATCTTATTGCTGGAGGGGGACCCGCTGTGCGTCGGTCACTCACAGATGCGTCCCGAAAGTATCCGCGGGGCGCTCGCCTACATCACGGCGATCCTGCGCGTGCCGATCCTGCCCAGTGGCGAGCCAGCAGAGTCTGCACACCTCATTTATGCTGCCGCGAGGCAGTGCCAGGTTGGGCCTGCGGCTCACAGCCCTGCAGCTCACGGTCCTGCAGCAGGACGGCGCCGGGCGACTCCATCGGAGCAGCAGATGCAGATTGTGTTGGCTCTGCCGGGCATTGGCCGCATCACCGCGCGCGCTGTCTGTGCGCGCTTTCGCAGCTTGCATGAGTTGTTGAATGCTGACGCCGCCCAACTTGCCACGGTCCCCGGCGTCGGGTCCTCACGAGCCGCTGCACTGGAACAGTTGCTGCATGCTGCCTTGCCAACCTCACACGATGCGCTCACATCAAAAAGAGGGCAAGACGTACAAATGCAGGCCACCTACAGCATAAAGGAGCAAGAACTCAAATAACCAACGGCATGAGCAATTGCTCGGTGGTTCCATCTTCCACCGTTTTTTGCTGCCACCGTGAAAATAGTTCCCTATAGCATCAGTCACGAACCCCCGGATGACATCCGGGGGCTTGCAGCCAGAACGCTCGTCGTTCGCGTTGCAAGCTCCATAGTGTCCAGCCTTAGCGTCCAATGGCGCAGGCCGCCAAATACGGACGCTCCGTTCGACGGGTCATGGCACCCAGGGACGCCTCCTCAATCCCTGGCCCTGCCGTCCAGGGTTAAAAGGTTCGCAGGGGTCGAGCCGGTGCTCTGGACCCATCAAGCCCGTTGACCATTGGCGAGAGGAGCATCTTGGGAATGCCTGCCCAGGATCGTCAGACAGCCCCTTACGGGGTCTTCTCCAAAGCGCGAGAAGAAAGGAACGAGGATGGTCTTCGTCTTAGACACAAAGAAAAAGCCGCTGATGCCTTGCACACCCAAGCGGGCACGACAGCTGCTTGCCAGAGGCAGAGCAGTCGTCCACCGGGTGGCACCCTTCGTCATTCGGCTCAAAGATCGCCAGGTGGAGGACTCGGTCCTGCAACCGCTTGCCCTGAAAATCGATCCGGGCAGCCAGACCACCGGCATGACGCTGGCCCGTGTGGAAGACAGGAGCGAGGGAGCCATCCACCATGCGGTGTTGCTGGCTGAAGTGCAGCACCGAGGCCACGAGGTGCGAGCGCGCAAAGTCACGCAACGCCATGCTCGCAGACGCCGCCGCAGTGCCAATCTGCGCCACCGGGCTGCGCGCGCAGCCAACCGCCGCATCGCTCGTGGGTGGCTGCCGCCGTCGCTGCTTTCGCGGATCGGCAACGTGGTGAGTTGGACGAAGCGCTTGCGTCGTTTTGCTCCCGTCACACGCGTGGATGTTGAGTGCGTCCGCTTCGATACGCAACTACTCCAGAACCCCGAGATCACTGGCGTCCAATACCAGCATGGGGAGCTTTTTGGGTGGGAAATACGAGCCTATCTCCTGCTCAAATATGCGTACCAGTGCGTCTACTGCGGAAAACGCGACACCCCTTTTGAGCTCGATCATATCCGGCCCCGTAGCCGAGGCGGGTCCAGTCGCATCACGAACCTGGCATTGGCCTGTCACGACTGCAATCGGCAGAAAGGGGCGCAAACGGCGGCGGAATGGGGGCACCCGGAAGTGGAGGTGCAGGCACAAACACCGCTCAGGGATGCGGCGGCGGTGAATGCCACACGCCACAAACTC
>MNIY01000038.1 GCA_001919995.1 Ktedonobacter sp. 13_1_20CM_4_53_11 | reverse complement strand
CTCCGCCCATGTCAAGGCCGGGAATGGCGGTGCCGTGCATGGCGAGAGAGACGCCAACGCCACGGCGGAAGCGTCCAGAACCGCTCTTGCCGCGCTTTTCTTTCCAGTTCAGCTTCTCCTCGACGATCTGCAGGCACTGGGGCAGGCCGCAGCTTTCGATGATCTGAGCGTAGCCTTCTTTGCCTTCACCGAGAGCCCTGGCGAGGGGATTTTCATCGCCCTCTTTGAGCCAATTCTTGCGGCGTAGCTCCAGGGCATCCATGCCCAACTGTTTAGCAACTTCATCGATGTGGCTCTCCAGGGCGAAGAAGCCCTGGGGGACGCCATACCCGCGAAAAGCTCCTGCGGGCGGCAGATTGGTGTAGACGATCTCGGCATCGAAACGGATATTGGCACAGGGGTAGATCGGCAGTGTCTTCGAGCCGGTATTGCTCTGCACGGTGAGCGCGTGCGTACCATAGGCGCCGGTGTTGGCCAGCAGGGTCATTTGATTGGCGATGATGGTACCATCGCGCTTGACCCCGGTTTTCATGCGCAAAATCTGTGGATGGCGCGAGCGGCTGCTGCGAAACTCTTCGGCACGCGAAAATTCCAGCTTCACCGGGTGGTCGGTGGCCATGGTGAGGATAGCGCAGATGTCTTCGAGCAAGACCTCCTGCTTGACGCCAAAACCACCGCCGATGCGCGGCTTGACGACGCGAATCCGGCGTGGAGGCAGGCCGATAACCGGCGCGATAATACGGCGGACGTGGTAGGGAACCTGCGTGCTGGTGCGCACCACAAGGCGATCATCTTCGTCCCAGTAGGTGATGACGATATGATTTTCGATGGGGGTCTGCTGCACCTGTGGAACGATGTACTCGCGTTCGACCACCAGGTCCGATTCGGCGAAGCCACGCTCAACGTCACCAATTTCAGCGTGAAGGTGCGCCGCGACGTTGCGGGAAGCATCGTGGATACGATATGACTCCGGCTCCGGGTGGATGCGCGGCGCGTTGGGATCGGTCGACTGACGGGGATCCAGCACGGCCGGCAGAACTTCATAGTCAACGTGGATCAGGCCAAGAGCCTGTTCCGCAATCTCCGGCGTTTCAGCCGCGACAGCCGCGACGCGATCACCGACGAAACGCACGCGATTGTCCAGGCAGTACTGATCGTGGGGGCCCGGTTCAGGCCAGGATTGTCCCGCAGTGGTATAGGGTATACGAGGAACATCTTTGTAGGTCAGCACGGCATGGACGCCGGATAATGCTCGCGCCTCCGACACATCGATAGCGCGAATAATGGCGTGCGCATGAGGGCTGGTCAGCAAGCGGGCGTGCAGCATATCGCGCAGGTCGATGTCATCCACGAAGGCTGGTTTTCCTGTGACCAGCTTGACGGCGTCGACTTTGCGCTCAGGTTTACCGACAATGCTCAGGTCGGTGGAGGTGCGGGCGCCGACGAGGGTGGCGGTACCGCCCTGAGCCGACGAGTCCTCACCGGTTGTGGGGGAGCCGGGCGACTTGTAAGGGGGTCCCGCGTCGGGATTGCTCGCGCCGTATTCGGCATGTTCCAGCGGAGAGCGGCCGGGGTCCCACGGTTTAAAGTTTTCTGCTGAACCGGGGCTGCTGATGGGAGGTACGGTTTCACCCCGCATGATAGCAGCGGCGCGCAAGACTGCCTCGACTGGCTTGACATAGCCGGTGCAGCGGCACAAATTGCCCGAGAGGGCATCGCGTACCTCGTTCTCGCTGGGGTCAGGGTTGCTTTTAAGGAGCGCGTGGGCAGAGAGCACCATACCCGGGGTACAGAAACCACACTGGATGGCACCCGTGTCTATGAATGCTTCTTGCAGCGGGTGAAGTTTGCGCGCTGTGCCCAGGCTTTCAACGGTGGTCAGAGTACAACCACCCGCCTGGGCCGCGAGCATGACACAGCTTGGACGCGGCACACCATCCACCAGTACATTGCAGGCGCCACATTCGCCGGTCTCGCAGCCGTGCTTGACGCTATGATAGCCTTCCTGGCGCAGCACCGTCATCAAGGATTCGTTGGGGGCAACGTCCAGGCTTTTGATGATCCCGTTAATTCGCAGTTCAAGTTCCATATTTATATGTCCCCCCTGGAAGAAGATACAGCTGGTTGGCGTGAAATATTGATGGCCTCTTCAAGCGCACGAAAAGCCAGGTTCAGCCCGCTGGTACGCCGATAGCCATTACTGGCACGAAAATCAGAGGGCGGGTTGAAGTCTGCCATGGCCGCCTGCAAAATAGGTGCGATAAATTGCACCAATTCAGCAGCATTCACAACGGGCTGTCCCTCGATCCGTTTTTCAGCTGCTCGCACGCGCACCGGCTGCATGTTTACGCCACCGAGCGCCAGGCGTACACGCTGGTAGAGGCCATTTGACACTTCTACAAGGGCGGCGGCATTCAAGAGGGCGACATCGGTGGGTGTGCGCCCAATACGCATAAGGGATGCGCCACAAGCGGGAGCCGTGCGAGGGACGATTACTTCAAGAATGAGTTCGTTAGGACGGCGCTCAAAGTTTGATGGATCATAGGAGACGCGCCGTTCTTGCTTCCCTTTATAGGTGACACCTGAAAGGGCGAGGCCTGGACGGTCAAGCGTGCCTCCACTCAGGTTGACCTGAGTTTGGGAGCCGGAACGCAGCGCCACTTCGGCATCCAATACAGCGAGCGCCGTGAGCAGATCAGCCTGGGAGTGAACACCCGCTCCGAGCGTACCGCCAAGGGTGGCGCTATTGCGCACCAGGCGCGAGAAAGATGAAGCGAGGGCTGCACGCGAGAGCAGTCCTGAAGCGAGGTTTTTGAGCACAGCAGCATCGACCATAGCCTGTAAGGTGGTCATGGCCCCGATATGGATGCCGCGAGCATCTTCGGAGATATAGGCAAGCTCGAGATCGCGCAGATCTACGACAGCCTGGATACTGTCGTCTTTCTGGCCAAGCAGGTAGGTACCGCCCGCCAGTGGCACGGTCTTCATATCGGTACGCGAGAGGAGCATCAATGCCTCGTCGATATGCTCCGCCCAGTGATATTCAAGTAAATTTATTAGCATTGCAATTACCTCTGTAACGGCAGCAAAGTGAACGTCTCAACATCGATTAACCCCTGGTCGGTCAGCTTCAGCGCGGGGATGACCGAGAGCGAGAGAAAGCTCAGCGTCATGCATGGATGGTCCAGCGTACAACCAAGCTCAGCGGCGGCGGCATCCAGCGTGTGCAGTTGTTGCACCAGGGCGTCTACGGGAAGTGGTGAAACCAGCCCTCCATAGGGGAGCGGCACGCGCGCTTGCACCTCACCATCGACCACACAGGCAAAACCACCCCCCATCTCTTCCAGAGTACGAGCTGCCTTAAGGATATCGCTATCGCTCGCGCCCGCGATAATCAGGTTGTGCGCGTCATGCGCCACGCTGGAGGCAATCGCGCCTTTGCGCAGGCCAAAGCCTTTGACAAGTCCCAGGCCAACGCGCCCGCTGGCATGGTGTCGCTCAATGACCACCAGCTTGAGCAGGTCCCGTGCCGGGTCAGCGACAATCTCACTAGAGCGCAGAGGAGCCTCCTCTCGTAGATGGGTGGTGGTAATCTGTCCAGGCTCAATACCCACGACTTCAACAAGGCCATCTTTCCCTGATATGCGTAGATCAGACTCGCGCAAGTTCCCGATGTGCACGGTACCGGTGATACTGGCAGAAGCCGGGGTAGGGACATCAACCAGCAGCTTGCCGTGCTGGGCGACTAAGGTACCATCCTTGTAGACCGATTCGACCTGAAACGTGTCCAGGTCATCGAGCACGACAAGATCAGCGACAAAGCCGGGAGCAATAGCGCCGCGATTATATAAGCGAAAATATTGCGCGGTATTATAGGAGGCGAGACGAATGGCCTCAACGGCATCGAGTCCCAGGGCGATAGCACGCCGCACCATTGAGTCGATGTGGCCGCGGGTTGTTAAATCCTGTGGATCGCGGTCATCGGTGACGAAGAAGACGCGCGGAGGGTGAAGTTCTTTCACCAACGGAAGTAGAGTGTCCAGGTTGCGCGCAGCTGAACCTTCGCGGATCATCAGCCACATACCAAGACGAATACGCTGGCGAGCCTCCTCGAGTGTCGTACATTCGTGGTCGGACATGATGCCGGCGGAGGCATAGGCACAGAGGTCGCGCCCTTTGAGACCAGGTGCGTGTCCATCCACGACAAGTCCGTGCTGCTGCGTGGCGACGATTTTGGCCAGCACCTGCTCGTCACCTTGCAACACACCAAGCATATTCATCATCTCGGCAAGGCCGAGCACACGTTCGTGCTCCAAAAGCGGCAAGAGATCATCCGCTGTGAGCACGCGATAGGGGCTTTCGAACGAAGAGGCAGGTACGCAAGATGAGAGCATGACATAGGCTGAAAGCGGGAGACCGCGCCCGGACTCGAGGACGTAGCGGATGCCCTCAACGCCCATCACGTTGGCGAATTCATGCGGATCGAGCACGATGGCGGTAACGCCGCGCGGTGTGACGATACGGGAAAACTCCGAGAGGAGCAGCATGGTGCTTTCGATATGCATATGGCCGTCGATGAGGCCTGGAGCAAGCCAGCGTCCTTGCAGGTCACGCTCCTGGTTGCCGTGATAGCCCTCTCCCGGAGCGCTTACCCCAACGACGAGGCCATCGGTGATGGCGACATCAGCGGCATAACATTCGCCGCTACAGACATTCACAAGCCTGGCATCACGCAGCACGAGGTCAGCAGGGAGGAGGCCACGCGCAACCTGGATGCGGCGTTGAAGTCCGTCCATAAAATATATCCTCCATGAAAAATAGGTTGATGTTCATCTTCAGGATTGTTAGCGGACATCGTACCAGAAACTTGTTGAAGAGTCGAGAGTTTGTTGGATAGTATCTTTTTGGATAGGTATTTTTTCTTTTTGTTAAGTATACCTTGAAGAGGGAGTGGTTGGAACGCTTTTCCACTGAGTGGGACGGATGGGGTCGCAAGCGTGTAAATTTTGAGATTAAGCTGTTGATTTCTTAGCAATTATCCTGCTGATCAGATATACTAAGGGAAGATGGTGTTGTTGGCTCCCTTGGCACGAGAAGTGACGCGTCATGGCAGAACCGTTTTTCCCACTCACGGGGCTTTCTGAGGCTCAAAGAGCGCAAGCCTGGGACCTTTGTCGTCACCAAAGCCTATCGCCGCTTCACGAGATGTGCGATGCCTGTCGGCGTTCTCGGTTTGTCGGTGTGGGATATGGACCACCAGGCACGGGAAAAACCGAGTCCGCCAAGTATTACGCGCAGTGGAGCCTGATCAAGCCTTTCTTGCCAGAACCCTTGATTACCTTCGCTGGACGTAGTGCGGTGGAGTGCTCGTCGCAAACCAGCTCCAGGTTGTGACCAAAGAAGTCGTGGAGACCGCACGCAAGAATCTCATCATTGGGTTCGAATGAGCTGTCTCAAAATGGTTCGTTATTTATGACACATAGATGAGTTTGAAGGCTCTTCGAGAGAGTCATGGAAAGGCGAGCTGCTCGCCTTTCCACGGAAAGCAGCGGTTTAAGCTCGGCGTTTGAAGAACTATGACAAGGGGTGACGTGCCAGAAACTCGTTCACCACGCGGCTGGCCTCCTCACGGAATTCGAGCGTATAGCCATGTCGCCCCCCCTTGATAATGTAGAGTTGTGCACCTGGAATCCGTTCGGCAAGCAGGAACGCGTTGGCCGTGGGGTTCATCTGATCCTCACTGCCATGGATCACCAGCGTCGGGGTGCGAATGGTGGGCAAGAGATCCCAGGAATCGTGCCCTTCGCTCGCCTGATAATGCAGGAGACGTGCGTATTCAGGAAGGGGAGAAGCCTGTAACATCCCTCTGACGATTTCCAGATGCGTCTCGATCCAGGCAGGTGACAAGAACAAGGCCCCTAACGCTTTCAGGGCCTCTTGTGGATCAGCGGGCGGATTGGTCCACAGCGCATCGACCTCTGCGCTGCGAGGAATCCCATGCGCATTGCCCGGTGTCGTGGCGCCAAGCACCAGCGTACCAAGACGAGGCCCATGATCGATGCCCAACCACTGGCAGATCCGCCCACCCATCGAGTGCCCATAGGTATGAACACGCGCAACGCCCAGGTGATCAAGCAGCGCAACGGCATCTTGAGCAAATCCACGCGTCGAATAGGGCGGAGCGTCTGGCTTGTCGCTTTGACCGGTTCCCCGGTGATCATACACGATGACGCGATAGTGGTCTGCGAAATCGTCGCGAACTCCACTCCAGAAGGTATGATCCTGCCCCTGACCACTGATCAGTAACAGGGGTTCACCTGCTCCTACTTCTTCGTAATAGAGATGCGTCCCATCTGGGACGGTAACAAATGCCATGGAAGATTTCTCCTTCACCTTTTCTGTACAAAACGGTGATGCTCCGCTCTCCTCTTGGGACGAGTCAAAGCATGCTCTGGCTGCATCACGCGCACACACGTTTTTCCTTGTGTGAGCAGGGAAGTACGGAGCTTTCGCCGCAGCTTGAGAAAAGTATAGCAGACAGTCGAAGGAATGGATAGCACCTGTGCTCGTGATTGGGTGGGCGATTTCACAGTCATCTCTGTGCTGTTGGGAAGTTTATCTTCCTCTCCTTCTCCCCAACCAAAGGGTCTGTCGTCCTCTCGCTCCTCGACCGATCAAGGTCGCAGATAACAATCGCTTCTTGACACATTGGCTCAGCTTTTCCTCTCTCGTGGGAGGCCGGAGGTGGGTGGTGAACAGGGAATGATGAGCTATCTCAAAAAACGTGTCAAAATCAACGTCTCGATTTTCTCTGGATGAGATGAGGAAGTGACACGAATGGCAGAGTTGAGAATACCCTGGGCATACCGAACAAGCGAACAGAACGAACGTCAGGCTGTTCGCTTTCAGCGCATCTCTTTTCAGCTTTGCGCCACGTCATCAGAGAAAAAGGCGATGTTGCTCCAGAAGCGGTTTCCCAGAGGTACGCGCCATTTTATGAGATCAATAGTGGTCATTGCGGTATTTCTGAGGAGCACCAACATAGATGAGCTGAGATGTCACGCCACATTATGGTTTCAACGATTTTTCTCAAAAACTGGCTTGACAGGCTTCTCAAGCCAGTTATAAGCAAATTGGTGCCAAGTTTTATGATTGAAACGCGCCATGAATTAGGTTCATACACAGTGGACCAGGCGGAGCCACTGCTCCGCTGTCAGTTGCTCGCGGCCCTCCGCGATAAGCGCGCAGGCTGATGTTTTTTCAACTACAGAAGAGCGAGGCTTCGCGAGAGTGTAGCGGGCACGACGATCACGAGAATGCCAGAGAGGATCAGGGCCAGGCCCACACCCTGGGCAATGCGCTCCCCTCGGGGGAACATTTTTTCGGCGCCGATCACAACGGTAAGCCCTGCCATCGCTGCGATATTCATGATGCCCAAGGGGAAGAGGAGGACAAAGAGCAGCCAGTTCGATCCCAGGCAATAGATGCCGTGCTCAAGGCCCATACGAAAGGCGCCAGTGGAGCCGTCACGCCACCCACCATGGATGAAATCCAGAGGCGTGCAGCATTTTGCCAGGCAGACGCGCTTGAGGGGTGCGAACTGGTAGAGTCCGGCCAGCATCAGGGTGCCGCCACCAATCCGGGCCGCGTTCATCATGATCCAGGGGATCTGTTGAGCCAGTGCCGAGGCGGCGAGCGCGCCGAGATACGCTAACACGCCGAAGAGCGTCCAGACCAGCAGGTACGCGCCCACGAAGATCCAGGTAGACACAGCGGGTCGCCTGGAGCTCGGCCTATCCCGCTGGACCCGCGCGAAAGCCAGGTTCATCGTGGCTGTCGCGGGAAACATCATCGCGATCATCATCACGACCCAGATCGCCAGGAACAACGCGGCTCCCATACCCATTGTCAAGCCCATGCCCATACTCTTCATCATGCGAGCCTGCCAGATCAGAACTGCCCACGACGCGGCGGCCAGGATCAGCAGCAGCGCCAGGATGAAGGTACGTTCTCGTTGCAAACTCATTTTGCTTCCTTTTCTTCTTTCTGGGGGGTCACGAGATTATCCGGGACAAAATCCCCACTGCGGACGGGAGCGCGGGACCGGGCGCCCATCGGTCCCGCGCTGGTGTTCATATGCGTGTCCATGGTTTGACTAGCTTTTGTACTCGTCGTGGCGGCGCCACCAGGGGCCCGTCTCGTTGCGACCGAGTGGCGTGCGGTCGAGCCACTGGTACATGCCCCAGAGGCCGTCCAGCCCACGCGCGTACGCCGAGTAGGTGTGGTAGACGACGCCATCCTCCAGCACGAACGCGCTCACGCCGGGCCCTTCTCGCCTGTACGTCGGATAGTCCGTTCCGACCTTCGCCGCCAACTCGGCGAGCGCTGCATTCTTCTCGCTACTCTCCGGCGGCCGCACGTCCAGAGCGCGGAAGTTGTACTCGACGAATCCCGACTCCCACTCCTCTTTGGTGTGCGCCGCCTGGAAGTCGTAGTTGAAGTCGCTCTCGAACGAAGATGCCCAGGGGAAGCTCCAGCCCATTCGCTGCTTGTACACTTGCAGTTTCGCGAGCGGAGCCCGCGAGACCGCGCAGAGCGTGACATCGTGATTGGCGAGGTGGACGACGGAGCCGTTGAAGCCGTCCGCGATCGCCGAGCAGGACGGACACCCTGCCGTGT
>MNIY01000026.1 GCA_001919995.1 Ktedonobacter sp. 13_1_20CM_4_53_11 | reverse complement strand
TCGCCGCCTTTCTCGCCTCGGCGGTCGAATTTGTGGAGGCGTTTACGCTGGTGCTGGTGGCGGGCATCACCACCACCTGGCGCAGTGCGATTCTAGGTGCGCTTGGTGCCGCCGCGGTGCTGGCGGTGATCGTCGCCACCCTGGGCGTAGCCCTAGTCACCTATGTGCCCATTGAAGTCTTACGCTTCGTGGTGGGCTTCTTGCTGCTGTTGTTTGGCCTCAAATGGCTCAAGAATGCCATTCAACGTTACAGCGGGCTCAAACTCATCCATGATGAACAGGCCGCCTACGAAGCCAACCTGGCCGAGGCCCGCGCACGCGGGGAACCGCCGAAGACCGGCCTCGATACGTTCGGGGTGCTGCTCTCCTTCAAGTCGGTGCTGCTGGAAGGACTGGAAGTGGCCTTCATCGTCATTTCCTTCGGCGGCAGCGGGGCAGGCGGCATTGGCAACGCGGCCCTGGGTGCGCTGGGGGCAGGCGTGCTGGTGATCGCGGTCGGCGCCCTAGTGCAGGCACCCCTCAAACGCATCCCCGAGAACAGCTTAAAGTTTGTGGTCGGCATCATGCTCACCACCTTTGGCACCTTCTGGGGAGGCGAGAGTTTCGGCATTACCTGGCCCTTCGCCGACCTGTTTCTGCTCATCCTGGCGGCCCTCTACCTGGTCGTCTCGGGCCTGCTGATTACCGGCATCCGGTTGCGCCTGCCGCGCCTGGTGAAGGCAAGAGCGACCTCGCCGGCTACCACACTCGTTCCAGAGAAGGGGGTGCAACAATGAATAGCGTCCTGCGAGCCATCTGGAGAGCCATCCTGGCCGTCTACAATTTCTTCGTCGGCGACGTAGTGATCTTGATCGGCGTGAGCCTGACCATGGTCGTCCTCGCCATGATCAATTTCCTGGGTGGATTGGCTTCGCTGCGGGGAGCCTCAGGGGCCATCCTGATCGTCGGCGTGGTGGCCACACTGCTGGTCACCCTGGGCCGGGAGGTCTTCCGGCCCGAGAACCGGCTGCCGGCGTAGCCTTGCCTTCCTGTGGAACAGATCATGACAACATAAGAGAGAGCCACCTACACCGCCACGAAGCCGGTACTGACGACCGAGGGGCGCTGGCGGTGTTGGGGCGGCCAGGGCGAAAGCCGCCGAGATCGGCGTGCCACTGAGGGAAAGACTGATGGGACTAGTATTGGTATTGGCGGCGGGAATTCTGTTCCTGTTTGCATTGACGGTATGTGTTGGCCCGCCCTATGTCCCGACGCCGCGGGGGAAAATTGCTGTAGCGCTGGACCTGCTCAGGTTTCCGGAGGGCGCAACGGTCGTCGACCTGGGTTCGGGTGATGGCACGTTCTTGCTGGCAGCGGTTCATCGCGGTCTGGTCGCCTACGGCTACGAGATGAACCCGCTGCTGTGGGGGCTTTCAAAGCTCCGCTGCCGGCGTTTTGGCGGCCAGGTCAACATTGTGCTGTGTGACTTCTGGTCTACTCCTTTACCGCCAGAGGCAAAAGCGGTCTTCATTTTTGCGGCAGCCCCGTTTATGTCTCGCCTGGCAGAGAAGCTCCAACAGGAAAGCGCGAAAAGAGGCTCGCCGCTCTTTGCCGTAAGCTATCTTTTTGCAGTACCGGGTAGACAGTCGCTCGCCGCCCGCCAGGGGATGCTGCTGTATCGGTTCGACCCCTAAGCCGGGCTTTACCAAATACAGTGCCGTCTGGAACAAGCTCCTGTGAAAAAGAAAACAAAAAGACAGAAGAAAGGAATACACCTATGGGATTTGATCAGTATCACGAACATGCGAACGAACTGCCTCAAGAGGTACGCAACGAACCTCCAACACCTATGATCGTAGAGTGAAAGGAGAAACATCCTATGGCATTCACGTTACCGCCACTTCCTTACGACTACAACGCGCTGGAGTCGTAGATCGATACACAGACGATGCAGCTGCATCATGACAAGCATCACGCTATTCAGGAGGCATAGCAGCATGACACAACCAACAACGTCGCTGACCAAGTTCAAGGATTGTTTGCGGGTTCCCCCCACCTTGCATCCACAACAGATGGACGATCAACGGTATTCCCTGCGCGTGCAGATGCGTCCCGCGCAGCTCCAACTGCACACGGAACTGCCACCCAGCGAGGTGTGGACCTACGAGGGCACCCTGCCAGGGCCCATCATTGAGGTCTGGCGAGGACAACATGTGCAGATTGAATGGATCAACGCGCTCCCCTCGGACCAGCCCTATCCCATCACCGCCGTCACGGCCCCAGACGAGACGCAGAATGAGCCCGGCCGCAGCGGCAGGCCGGCCAATGCGACCGTGGCAAGTCTTCAGCCCTGGACGGTGGTGCATCTGCATGGCGGTCGCACGGCTGCCGTAAGCGATGGCTGGACCGAGAACGCCTCGCTGTCCGGCCAGGTCACCACGAGCGACTACGCCAACGACCAGCAGGCGACCCTGCTGTGGTATCACGACCATGCCATGGGCATCACCCGCTTCAACGTCTCTGCCGGCCTGGCCGGGCTGTACCTCATCCGCGATGCCGAGGAAGCCGCGCTGCACTTGCCCGCCGGCCCCTACGAGATCCCCTTGCTGATCCAGGACCGCAACCTGGAGACCGCACCCGATGGCTCGCTCACCGGCCGCCTGCTGCACAAGGTCGAAGATGGCACGATGGAGTTTTTCGGTCCCTTCACGCTCGTCAACGGCACCATCTGGCCGTATCTGCCGGTCGAAGCGCGACAATACCGCTTCCGCGTCCTCAATGGCTCCAACGCGCGCATCTACCGCTTCGTGCTGCTCGATGAGAGCGGGACGCCGGTGCATCACCTCATCAAGCAGCTTGGCACCGATGGTGGCCTGCTTGGGCAGCCCGTGGACCTGCCAGCCAATGGTCTCACACTTGCGCCTGCCGAGCGCGCCGATCTGATCGTCGACTTTCGCTCGCTGCAAGGACAGAGTCTGAGGCTGGTCAACACCGCCGGCGCCCCGTTCGACAACGCTCCGGCGACCCAACCGGCGGGAACACCCGACCCGGACAACCGGCTGCCGCACCCGGAGGTGATGGAGTTCCGCGTCTCCGCGCAGCCGGTGGAGGATCCCTTCGTCCTGCCGGAGGTGCTGTCTCCCTCGTATCGCAGACTCGCCCACGACCGCTTACCTCCGGCTCACCGGCACCGCATCGTGGCGATGGTCGAGTATCCCGACGGCATGCTCACCTTCCATGAACTGGCGCTCGTGCGCAGCGGCGAGGCCACCGGGGGAGAAGTGAGGCTTTCGATCACCGACGAGCAGGGAACCACCTGGCAGTATCGCACCGTCGCCACGCACTTTGAGGACATGGTCAACTGGTTCATCGCCTACGGGTCGACCGAAGTCTGGCATGTCCTCAATCTCACGGAAGATACCCATCCCTTCCATGTGCATCTCGTCCAGTTCCAGGCGCTCTCGCGAGACCTGTATAATAAGGAGGGCTTCCAGCCAGAAACGGGAGGCACGACAACCCCGGTCAGCTTTCAGGCGCATGGCACACTCGATGCCAACGAAGAGGGCTGGAAAGATACCGTGCGGGTCAACCCGGGGGAAATGGTCACGATCGCGGCCACCTTCGATGGCTTCACCGGCCGCTATATGTACCATTGCCATATTCTGGAACATGAGGACCACGACATGATGCGCCCCTTTATCGTCATGCCGGCTGCGGCCCTGGAGGCCATGGACATGCCGGAGATGTGGCGGCCCTTCTTCACCGAAGACGTACAGGATCAGTAAAAGGAGGAGAGACGATGACCGCACAAGCAGGAACGACGTATTAGTTGGAAGGACGCAAGGAGTATACCCATGGCGAACAGAGATTTGACAAAAGAGGAATCCGATTTGAATGGGGAGTACCGGGAACAAGTACTGATCGTAGAGCCGCATGGCATTGAGCGCGTACAAGAGGTAGAACGGCATGGCAACACGCGTTCGCTCTTCACACTCTGGCTTTCCGCTAACATGGGCCTGCCTGTCTGGCTGGTAGGGGCGCTCGCGGTAATCTTCGGTCTGGGCTTTGCGGATGGCGTCGTAGCCATTCTCGTCGGCAATATTATCGGCTGCTCGTTGCTTGCGCTCACAGCCAGCATGGGGCCGGAGATTGGGATGCCGCAATTGCCATTCACCCGTCACAGTTTTGGTTCGCGCGGCGCGTACCTGCCCGCATTACTGAACTGGGTCAGTGCGAGTGGATGGTATGCGGTCAACAGCATCATCGGCGCATTAGCCATCGCCCGCCTGACCACACTACCGTTCTGGCTTTCGCTGCTCATCCTCTCGGTTGTGCAGGTCCTGGTCGGAGTCTATGGCTATAACTTTATCCACCGTTTTGAAGCGATCAGCGCCGGGCTGCTGGCGATCATCTTCGTAATCATGTCGGTCGTCGCCCTCCAGAAGGCCAATTACGGGTTAAGCTCGACGCTGTCACCAGCCGATCACGTGGGGCTGTTCGTCCTGATGGTGACAGCAGTAGCTTCCTATGTCTTTAGCTGGTCGCCATACGCCTCAGACTATGCCCGTTACCTGCCTCCCGACACATCCAAAGGGCGCGTTTTCGGGGCCGTCTTTGGCGGCTCGTTCATCGGCTGCTTCTGGTTGCAATTCCTGGGCGTTGCCGTAGCGACCATCGGGCTGAACCTGTCGCCAATTGACCTGGTGGTCAAGGTGATGGGGCCGGTATGGATCGTCGCTTTGATCGCCGTCGTTCTGGGCGCCATAGCCGCCAACGCCCTCAACATTTACACTGGTGCGCTCTCGCTGCTCACGCTTGACGTGCCGATCAAACGCTGGATATCGGTGATCGCAACCGGCATCCTCGGCGGCGCGCTGGCCCTGTATGGCGTGAACGGCCTTTCGGGCAAGTACGAGAATTTCCTGCTGCTGATTTCGTACTGGATTGGCCCCTGGCTGGCGATCGTCTTCGTGGATTTCTTCCTGCATCCCGGGCAGGCAAGGAGAACCGCGCGCTATCTGCGCATAGTTGGAGCAGTGATCGAATGGCCGGGCCTGGCGGCGTTCCTGATCGGGTTGGCCGTGTCCATCCCATTCATGGACTCCACGATTTATGAGGGGCCGATAGCAATCGCTTTACATGGCGCAGATATCGCTTACTACATAGGTTTTGTTGTGGCCGGCATCCTCTTTTACGCCTTCCGGCTGATCGCGGCCCGCAATAGGCAGGTGAACGCGGAGACGCCCAACTAGGATGGTTCCCTGTAGCATTTATTGTGTTTTTATGCCCGCCAATTGCTGCCATGCTGGCGGGATGTGAAAGCCGAGTTCGGCGGAAAGTTCCAGCCCGGCCTGGCGCAGGGCCGCGGTGTGGGAGCTGGAGATGAAAGAAGAAGCGCTCGTGCAGGGTGTGTGCGTGCTCGCCCGCACGGGATAGCCAAGTGGTAATAGTGGCTTGTCGAAAGCCGAAGACCCGCTCGGCGGCGGAAGGGTCGAACCCTTCGGCCAGTGCTGAGAGCACCACGGCGACCTGGTGAGAAGAGGTTCTCAGGCGATACAACGGGGTGTTGCGTCGCGCGCTGAAGGTGCTGTAACAGGCCTGACAACGAAAGGTCTGGATGCATTCGGTCTGGCCGTGCTTGCCATCGCCAAAAAGCCGCGTGGATGTGAGCATCGGTAATGCCAAAGTAGGGGCACTTTCGGTTGGGATAGGCATAGCCCTCGGTCTTCACTCGAGTGGCGAGCTCCCCGGCGGTTTTTCACTTCACACCAGGGACGCACAGGAACAGGTGCTGGTCCAGCACCCGACGAGGGAGTGGAGGCCAGACGACAAGCAGGGCAATCGTCTGGCGAGAGGGGTTTGAGCAGACGGTGGATCACGGGATGCACTGCTCCAGCTTTTGAGCAGGGGAGCCCATGATGGTGTAAAGAAAGGCGGCCAAGCCATGCCAGGGAAAGCAGGAGCAAGAACGAAAGGAAGAAGAAGAACAGAGGACCACGACATGATGCGCCCCTTTATTGTGATGCCGGCCGCAGCACTGGAGGCCATGGACATGCCGGAGATGTGGAGGCCTTTCTTCATAGAAGAGGGGCAGGATCAGTGAATGGCCTCAAGCAATTTGCGCATGGTACTTTATGCCTGCCCTTAGACCGTATCCGAAACACTAGTCACACTCGGCACTGATCCAGTGCCGTAACGCCGCTTGATCACGGCTACGCTACGCGTCAGCGGCTCTGATAGGAAAAGGAGAAGAATACGATGACAACACAGGCAGATACAAAGAAGACCTACGTCCTAGATGGGACCCTCCTGGAGGCCTGTTCCTGCGGGGGACCATGCCCCTGCTGGGTGGGCGACGACCCAGACGGTGGTCGCTGCGACTCGGTCAATGCCTACCACATTGATCGGGGTCGAGTGGGGGGCGTGGATGTCTCGAACCTCTCGTTTGTCCAAGTCAATCAGATTCCCGGCAATGTGCTGGCGGGCAACTGGCGGGCCGTGTTTTACATCGAGGACAAGGCAACGCCAGAGCAACGGGAAGCCATCCTCAACGTCTTCAGCGGCAAGCTGGGTGGCGCCTTTGCCGGGGTAGCCAGCCTGGTCGGCGAGCGGGTGGCGGTCCACTCCGTGCCCATTGAGCACCGCGTCGAGGGCGGGAAAGGAACCCTGCGGGTCGGCGAAGTCGTTGAGGCGGAGATGACCCCCTACACCGATGCCGACGGGAGACCCACCACCATCCACGACACCGTCTTCAGCACCATTCCTGTTTCGCCAGCCTACCTTGCTAAGGCGTCGCGCCACCGCGTGAACATCCCAGAGTATGGCATGATCTGGGAGTTCAGCGGGCGCAACGCCATTCAAGGCGACTTCCACTTCGAAGCGTAATGGAAGGTACCGAGGAACAGGAGGTGTCCGTTGCGTATCACCGAGATCACTGATGTGAAAGATGGTGCCCAACCACGTCGTCGGGCACCTGTCCTCTGGCCCTGGGGACTGGTGGCCGCCGCCTGGGCGCTCGCCGCGCTTGCGTTCCTTACCAATCAGAGTTACCTGATCAATCATCACTACCTGCTGGGGGAGAGCCATCTACCGGTGCTGGTGGCCCTGGTCGTGTTCCTGGCATGCTGGCAGGTCATGACGGTGGGCATGATGTTGCCATCCAGCATGCCGATGGTCTACATGATCGTGTATGCCGGCCGGCAGCAGCGACGCCCTCTGGCGGTGCCGGCAGCGTTCCTGGTTGCGTATGGCGTCGTCTGGACGGCGTTCGCGCTCTGTGCTTTTCTGGGAGATACCAGGATCCACTGGCTGGTGGATCACTGGTTCTGGCTCTACATGCATTCCTGGGTGATTGGTGCGACCACCTTCGCACTCGCGGGTGCGTTCCAGTTCAGCCCGCTCAAAAGGCGCTGTCTCAAGCAATGTCGCAGCCCGTTCAGCTTCTTCTTGCACTACTATCGCCAGGGGGTAGGAGCAGCCTGGCGCCTGGGTCTGCGCCACGGCGCGTTCTGCCTGGGCTGCTGCTGGGCCTTGATGCTGGTCATGTTTGGGATTGGCGTGAACAGCCTGCTGTCGATGGCGCTGCTGACCGGGGTGATGGTCGCCGAGAAGACCGCACCTTTCGGGCAGAGGCTCAGCCCGCTGATCGGGATCGTCTTGCTGGGCCTCGCGGCCCTCTGGCTGGCTCATCCTGTCTGGCTCTTGGGAGGCATTGGGGTTTAAGCACATTGCGAGAAGCGAACCCCTGCGACTCAAGACAATAAGAGATGAGCTCTACGATGGGCTAGACTGCCAGGGTGGTCATCTCTGCAGCAAACCAACCCACTAAGGAACAGGTTGTGTTGCAAAAAAGATGCCTGTCCTATAAACTGGGAGTTATTCTGCTGATCATTAAACATAAAGTTAAATATACGAAGGCCGTGAAGCGATGCCAAGGGTCCTTTTTCCGCGTTTCTGCGCTGGTTGAATGGACCGGATAGGCGGGGAAGTTCCCTGGCGCAGGACGGGATACTTGCCCTGTCGCTTGCTTCCGCTCCTCTCCATTCTCATTGGTAAATTAAATTTCGCCCAATTTACTATGCTGTATCGGAAGCGAGAGGAACGCGAGGCTCTTTTGCCTCCTCAATACTTATAACTGCTGAGCTTATAAAGAGCAACTGGAGTAATTGCCGCCTTTTTCCGTCCTCTGTCCAGGTGCGACCCGTATTCATTCCGCCCTCCTCTGTTACACTGTTTCTGTGCCGACGGCCCAGCATCACTGTCATGTTCCTGCTCAGGCAGACAGTGCGTGAGGAAGAGGCAAGAGAAGGTGTGCCAGAGGCAGGCTTAACACGTAGTGACTCGGCTGAAGAATGTGTCGGGCTCCACGAACTGGCAGGATTGAGGAACACGTGGTGAAAAGAGGTCCAACATAAGTGATCGCCTCTCTCATCAAGCTTCCTCAAGGTCAGGCAGGGGGGATGAGAGCGGTTTATCCCGCTCTTTCCTTGTCAGAATTACGAAGAAGGCGCCTGACTGTCTCATGGGAGACGCCATAATGAGCGGCAACCTGGCGGAGGGATTCGTGATGCTCACGGACACGGCGCACCACGTTTGGCCATTCTTCTGCTGGTATGCCTTGGTGAGGCTCACATGGACCTGGATGTTGCTGAGCGGAGACGATCGGGGGAATACTGCCAAGCAGTTGCTCCAGGGCAAGCAGGTATTGAAAGAGCTTGCCCTGAGGG
>MNIY01000123.1 GCA_001919995.1 Ktedonobacter sp. 13_1_20CM_4_53_11 | reverse complement strand
GAAAGGCCGAGTACCTCGGCTTGACCATCACCAGCCTTCCCGAGCGCTGTTTCGACCTCGTTGTGGTCGGTGCGGGGCCAGCCACCCCATGTGCAGACGGCATGATTTACGTTGTCATCCCTCTTTCAGCGGGAAGAGCAGGGAGTTCTCCACCAACACTCCTGTCCTCCAACGCCCCCAGGGCGCGCAGCGACGCCTTTTGTGCGTCGGAGAGGCCCCGGATGCCCGTGATATCGAGTCGCTCGTAGGGTCGATCCCGCCGCAGCGTTTGGAGCGGCTCGCCACTCTCGAGGTCCCAGAGCAGGATGGCCCCGTCCTCCCCGCAACTGGCCAGCGTGCTGCCATCGGGACTCACCTTGAGCGACTGCACCGTCCCCTGATGCGCTTCTTGCACCCGCACGCACTGCCCGCTCTGCACCTCCCACCAGCGCAGCCTGCCATCACTGCCTCCACTGACCAGCACCGCTCCGGTCGGACCCCAGGCCAGCGCGTTTATCATCGCGCTCACCTCATTCAAGGTGTACAGGCGTTCTCCACTTTGCACTTCCCAGACGAAGATCTCTCCGCTGTCTCTGCCCCCACCCCCGCTGGCCAGCCGCGTCCCTTCGGGACTCCAGGCCACGCTCATGACTATGCCTCGATGCCCTCGCAGCTTCTCGAGCAGTGTGCCGTCGGAAGCCTCCCACAGGCACACGCTGCCATCATCGCCACCACTGGCCAGGCACATGCCATCCGGACTCCAGGCCACGCGACGAATCCAGGCTGGAGGGTCCGTCCACCCAACCCACCGGCGGGTGCCACTGGTCACCTCCCACACCTGCACCCCTCGCTGATAGCTCGCACTGGCGAGCAACTTTCCATCCGGACTCCAGGCCACCCCACAGAAGATGGTGTCGATGTGGTCAGGGTCCTGGAATATCTGCCGAGCTTCTCCTGTCGTCGTGTCCCAGAGCCGGACGGCATTGTCCCACCCACCACTGGCAAGCAACCTCCCATCCGGACTCCACGCCACCCCATACACGGTCCAGCTATGGCCGTGCAGCAGACTGGGCGTCCTCCTGGCACCATCCCAGAGGGTCACCTGGGTATCCGCGCCTGCACTGGCGAACTGGGAGCCATCGGGGCTCTTACATATCGAGAATGAGCAGATGCATCTCTTTGACACGCAGACGGGCAAGGCTCTCTTCTAAATGCTTCCACTCTGCTCTTGGTCTCAGAGAAAATCGGAAAGGAGATGAACAGCATGGCATCACTGGCTTTTAAGATGCAGCACGGAGAACAAGCAGAGCGCTGGCCAGCGCTCCCCTTTGAAGCATGGAGGGACACCTGCCAGACCCTGCATCTGTGGACGCAGATCGTGGGCAAGGTCAGAATGGAGCTGAGTCCCTTTCTTAACCATTGGTGGCACGTTACGTTGTATGTCACCCCGCGAGGGCTGACCACCTCTTCCATTCCCTATCAAGGGGGAACCTTTGAAGTCACGTTTGATTTCATCGATCACAATCTCTCCATTCGGACGAGTGAGGGAACCACCAAAGCGCTGCCACTGATCCCCCGCTCCGTCGCCGCGTTTTACCGGGAATTCATGGCCTGCTTGCAGGCCCTGGGCATCGAAGTCACGATCAACCCCTTGCCCAGCGAAGTGAGCAATCCTATTCGCTGTGATGTCGATGAGATCCATGCCTCCTACGACCTGGTCTACGCTCAGCGTTTCTGGCGCATCCTGGCGCAGACCGACACCATCTTGCAGCGCTACCGTTCGGCCTTTCTCGGCAAGAGTAGTCGCGTCCACTTCTTCTGGGGCAGCTTCGATCTAGCATTGACCCTGTTCTCCGGTCGACGCGCCCCCGAGCGACCAGGTGCGGATCGAATCACCCGGGAAGGTGGCTCACATGAACAGATCAGTTCTGGGTTCTGGCCCGGCGATGACCGTTTCCCAGCCCCGGCGTTCTACTCGTATACCTATCCGGGGCCGCGTGGACTGCCGACAGCCTCGATTCGTCCGGAGGAAGCCTTCTACAGTCAAGAGCTGGGAGAATTTCTCCTGCGCTATGACGACGTGCGAACAGCTTCCTCGCCTGAGCAGGCGCTGCTGGAGTTTTTTCAGAGCACCTACGAAGCCGGAGCCCGGCTTGCGCAGTGGGATCGCGAGGCACTCGAAAGGAAGGCAATATGAGAACCATCGGTCACGAGGAGTTGAAGCAGAAGTTGGACCGCAAGGACCAATTCCGCTCTCGCACCAACTGACGCCGAGGTGCAGATTGCCCATGCCTGTATTTGTGGAACCGACCTGTGGCCATATCGGGGCCAGACCCCCTACCAATCGGGCTGGCAAATCGGCCATGAATGGATGGGCATAGTTGAGGAGACTGGCTCGGAGGTCCGCACTCTCAAGCGAGGAGACCGGGTGATCGCGCCCTATGACTTCTGTGATGGCACCTGTGAATTCTGTCGCAAAGGACTGGATAGCGCTTGCCAGCAAGGAGGTGTCTGGGGCTATGGGCACGAAGGTGGACAGGCCGAGGCGATTCGCGCTCGCTTCGCAGACGCAACGCTGGTGGCGCTTCCAACCGCCGTGGAAGGAGATGAAGCCCTCCTCAAAGCCCTCCTTCCGCTGACCGATAACATGGCAGCGGGCCACCACGCCGCCGTCTCCGCGGGGGTGCGCCCAGGAGGAACGGTGGCGGTGATCGGGGATGGCGCGGTTGGCTTATGTGCCACGCTGGCAGCGCTTCGACTGGGAGCCGAACGGGTCATCGTCCTTGGTCATCAAGCGCAGCGCCTCACGCTGGCGCGCCAGTTTGGGGCAACCGATGTGGTCACGAGCAGAGGAGAGCAGGCGGTCCTCCAGGTCATCGAGATGACAGGAGGGGGTGCAGGTGCCGTCCTGGAGTGCGTGGGAACCGAGGAGGCGGTCAACCAGGCGGTGAATATGACCCGTCCAGGTGGAACAGTTGGGTTTGTGGGGGGCCCCACATGGCAGCGGACAGATCCCGTTGGGGCGCATGTTTTCCTCCAATATCGGCTTGCGTGGAGGGCTGGCTCCGGCGCGCGCCTATCTTCCCGAACTGCTGAACGAGGTTCTTGAGGGTCGGCTCAATCCCTCGCCCATTTTGGATCTCTCGGTCAGCCTGGACGAGGTCGCCGCTGGCTATGCAGCGATGGATCAGCGACAGGCAATTAAAGTGATGGTTCGACCTTGACGACCCACAACGCGAGCAAATAGTAAAGAGAGGCACTTCTCAATGCGAGAGCATTGCACTGATCCCTCTCCGCCTCACTTCGATGGGATGCTCAAGTTCGCGACGAACAGTCTGGGGAGAAACGTCGCAAAGGCGAGCGGGGTGAGCCCATCACGCAACGCGCAGAGCAGCGGGTGCTCCCACTGACCGATCTTGCCGAACAGATAGGACTGCTCGATGATAGCGGCGCTCCGCTTCATGCGGCGCGCTTCGTAGGCATGCAAGGCGGCCACTGGCTCGCGCTGGTCTGCCAGGCAACCAGCGAGGACGAGGGCGTCTTCCAGGGCCTGACAAGCCCCTTGACCGAGGTTAGGGGTGGGTGGATGAGCGGCATCGCCCAACAGAGTCACCCGGCCACTTCCCCAGTGGCGCACGGGCCGGCGATCGAGGATATCATTGCGCAGGATCGCCCCCTCGTCAGTGGCTTCGATCAGCTGTTCGATGGGCTCCCGCCAGCCCCCAAAGAGTTGGGAGAGCCTCGACTTTCGTTCCCCTGCTTGGTCCTGTCCGCCTGCCGGGCAGTTGTACGTGGCATACCAGAACACCCGCCCGTTCCCGATCGGCAGCATGCCAAAGCGGCGACCTCGCCCCCACGTCTCGCTGGAAATGCCTGGGGACACGTGCCGCTCCTCGAAGACAGCGACCCCACGCCAACAGGTGTAACCGCTATAGCGCGGGGGCTGCTGGCCCAGGAGCTGCTCGCGGATCACGGAATACAGCCCATCCGCGCCGACCAGCAGATCTGCCTGATGCTGTTGCCCATCGGCGAAGTGACTGATGACGTGCCCTTGCTCTTGCCGGAAGCCGACACAGTGCGCATTCACGTGGACGCTCTCCCTGGAAACCTCGCCTGCCAGCAGCCGCAACAGATCAGCACGGTGGATGCCAATGCTGGGGGCTCCCACCCGCCGTTCGATGGTGTCCAGTCGCATGCTGCCCAGACGTTTCCCCCGCCAGGACCAGCACTCAAAGTGGGTGAGGGCAGCACTGACCGCGGCCAGGGTATCGGCCAGACCCAATTGCCGCAGCATCTGCACCCCATTGGCCCACAAGGTCAAGCCCGCTCCGATCTCGCGCAGCTCAGGGTTGCGCTCGAAGAGCGTGACCTGGATGCCCTGCAGATGCATCTGGTGCTCACAGATGGAGCAAAGCATGAACCACCTGCACCTCATCTGAGATGAAAGAGACTCTCTGTCTTCCATTGTAAGGCGTCGGTCTACTCCTCGTCTAGATGCGCAGGATCTGCATCTCTCTATTGCCCTGCCACGTGGTAAAAGAAGTATGTTAATTGCACAAGGTATCTGTACATTTCCCCAGGTAGAAAGGATGGAGCGCAACAGTCACAGCTAGCTACGGAGGTTATATTATGGCAATTAGAAGCTCAGAAAAAGACGTATCCCAGCAGAATCGGAGGATTTTTAGTTTTGACTGGTATCGAACATTACCAGAACAAGCTGCCCATGCTTTTTGGGCCGCCTTCATGGGATGGGCGTTGGATGCATTTGATTTTCAGGTATTCTCGCTTGCTTTGACAGCAATTGCCGCTACCTTTGCTCTGTCTAAAGGACAGTCAGGTCTCATCGCTACTGTCACACTGGTTGTATCAGCTATTGGCGGTGTGATGGCTGGCACATTAGCTGATAGGATTGGTCGTGTACGAACGCTGATGGTCACGATTGCAGTTTACGCCATCTTCACCTTCCTCTCAGGGCTTGCCCCGAATTATGGTTTGCTCCTCACCTTCCGCGCCCTTCAGGGATTGGGCTTTGGAGGAGAATGGGCTGCAGGCGCAATTCTTGTCGCTGAGGTCGCTAATCCTGTTCAGAGAGGACGCGTGCTTGGCATGGTTCAGAGTGCCTGGGCGATCGGGTGGGGGTTAGCCGTAGTGATGTATACGATTATCTTTAGTCTGGTTCCACCAGAACTAGGCTGGCGTATTCTCTTCATGTTGGGTATTTTACCTGCCTTACTGATCTTGTATGTGCGAAAAAACGTGCAAGAGCCAGAGGTGTACACTAAGACACGCGAGGCCGAAGAGCAGGAGACGAGTGAAGCGGTGCAACGTGGTGCCAGGGAAAACTCGCTACTTCAGATCTTCCGTCGCGATCTGATAGGCACTACAGCGGCAGCCTCGCTCCTGTCTATTGGAGCCCAGGGTGGGTATTACTCAATCTTCACCTGGTTACCGACGTTTCTAAAAGATAGTCGTCATCTGACCATAGTAAATACAGGAGCGTACCTGGCCGTAGTGATTATTGGTTCTTTCCTCGGCTATGTTGTTAGCGGCTACGTTAACGATTGGATTGGTCGGCGCGCTACCTTTGTATTGTTCGCGATCAGCAGCGCAGCGCTCATAGTTCTGTATACTCAGATTCCGGTAGGCGCAAATGTGCTGTTGCTGGTTCTGGGAGTGCCCCTCGGTTTCTTTGCCTCTGGTATCTTCAGCGGCTTCGGCTCCTACCTGGCCGAACTCTATCCCAGCCGGGCGCGGGGTGCAGGACAAGGGTTTGTCTATAACTTTGGGCGTGCTGTCGGCGCGTTTTTTCCGGCTATAGTTGGCTTCTTGTCCGTCAGTATTGGTTTAGCCGGTGCTGTGGCTTTTGGCGCTCTAGCTTACGGGCTATGCTTGCTCGCGTTGATTTTTCTACCGGAAACCAAAGGGAAAGCGTTCGTCGCTCTTGATTGAGCGATCCTAAAGGGGGGATACGGATGGCAGAGCTATTTGTCGGGGTTGATACTGGAGGTACATTTACCGATCTTGTCCTTCTACAAGAGGGCGAAATTCGCGTCCATAAAGTGCTTTCTACGCCCGATGATCCCTCTCAGGCAATTCTTCAGGGGTTATCTGACCTTGGCGTCAGGGAGAGCCTTAGCACATTGGTGCACGGCTCGACTGTTGCAACCAATGCGGTGCTTGAGCATAAAGGGGTACGGACAGGTCTGATCACGACCGCTGGTTTTCGTGATGTACTTGAGATCGGTCGGCAGACACGCCCAAAGCTCTACGACCTCAAGGTTCAGAAGGAGCCTCCATTGGTACCTCGATCATTACGCCTTGAGGTTGTTGAGCGTCTCAATGAACGCGGCGAGGTGATGACTCCACTTGACGAAGCGTCGCTAAAAAGTGCAATCGAGCACATGCAAAAAGAGAACGTCGAAGCGATTGCTATTTGTCTCCTTTTTAGTTTCACCAATCCAGATCATGAGCGCGAGGTGGCAGATGCAGCACGCTCGTCAGGCTTTTATGTCTCAGCCTCATACGAGGTGGTGCCTGAGTTCCGCGAGTACGAGCGGACGAGCACAGTTGTTCTCAATGCATACATTGGACCACTCGTAGAACGTTATTTAGCGAAACTGGAAGAAGTGCTGCCCAGAAATATCCCTTTTCGCATCATGCAATCGAATGGTGGTTCGATTTCGAGCGCAACAGCAAGGCGAGAGGCGGCTCGCACACTTCTCTCAGGTCCGGCAGCAGGGGTAGTTGGTGCTGCATTTGTGGCTGAAGCATCTGGCTTCAAACATGCAATCACCCTTGATATGGGCGGAACTTCGACTGATGTCGCCCTTATTGATGGCGCAATCACCGAGGCCACAGATGGTAAGATTGGTGGGTACCCCACGAAGCTGCCGATGATTGATATCCACACAGTTGGTGCTGGCGGTGGCAGTATTGCCTGGTTTGATGTTGGTGGAGCGCTCCGCGTCGGGCCGAAATCGGCTGGTGCTGATCCTGGTCCAGCAGCTTATGGACGTGGGGGAACAGAGCCGACGGTTACTGATGCCAATGTGGTTCTCGGAAGACTCATTCCGACAGCCTTCCTTGGTGGCACCATGTCACTTGATACAAATCAAGCCCGACAAGCCGTAGAAAGTATTGCCGGGCGTTTGGGTACAACTCCTGAGGAAGCGGCATGGGGAATTATCCGCATTGTGAATGCTAATATGGAGGCCGCTATTCGTGTCATCTCAGTTGAGCGAGGCTATGACCCGCGCCACTTCATACTCGCCGCCTTTGGTGGCGCCGGTCCTCTCCATGCATGTGAACTCGCAACGGCGTTGCAGATTCCTCGTGTGTTCATCCCGAAGGCGCCGGGTGTACTCTCTGCCCTTGGAATGCTGGCCGCTGACATCATAAAAGACTACGTCCGCACCATTATGGTCCACTCACAGGGGGCACATGAGACGGTGGAAAAAGCTTTCTCCGAGCTAGAGGAGCAGGGGCGAGCCGAGCTTGCACAAGAAGGTTTTTCTTCCGAACAGGTCACAGTAGAGCCCTCGCTTGATCTACGCTATGTGGGACAATCATATGAGCTTACCGTACCATTCGAGGGAGACGTCGAACGTGCAGTCACACATTTTCACGCAGCACATGAGAAAAGATTCGGCTACAACGATCCACGTGAGCGCGTTCAAGTGGTGAATGTACGACTGAAGGCACGAGGAACGGCTACGCGTCCAGTATTAGAACGGCACGAAGAGAATAAAGGGGCAACTGCGACACCTACAGAAACGCGATCTGCGGTCTTTGCAGGTCCTGATGGTGCAACTTCTCATGATACAGCAGTATATGAACGAGAGAAGCTTATGCCGGGAGTGACCATTAAAGGACCGGCTATCGTAACGCAATATGATACGACAACAGTCCTGCCTCCTGAGTGGCGAGCACAGATCGATGCAATAGGAAATCTCATTGCCGAGCGTGTAGAAAAGGGATAAGTAGTGGGACCTCTTGTGGGTCGCCAATGAGCGAGGAAGTATATGAGCGAAAAAACCACAGTAAATCCAATCAGCCTGGAACTCTTTAGAAGCGCGCTCACTGCTATTGCAGAGGAGATGGGCGTGGTTCTCACTCGAAGTAGTTATTCACCAAACATCAAGGAGAGGCGTGACTTTTCCTGTGCGCTCTTTGATCTTGATGGTCGGCTTGTTGCTCAGGCGGCGCACATTCCAGTACATCTCGGTTCAATGCCCGACTCTGTTGCCTCCGCGCTCGACACCTTCGATCATTTCTCTCCTGGCGACATCATTGCGTTAAACGATCCTTTCCTGGGCGGAACCCATCTACTCAATGCCCATGGCGACTGAGATCCACCAGGAGGGGATCATCATTCCACCGGTTAAGCTCTGGGAGGCAGATCGCCCCAACCAGGTACTGCTAGATGTACTCCTGCGGAACGTTCGCACTCCCGATGAACGTCGAGGTGATCTGGCCGCGCAGATTGCAGCAAACCGTACCGCTATACGACGAATGCAAGAACTCATCGACAGGTGGGGTCTCTCAACAACAGAGGAACACATCGATGCGTTGATCGCCTATGCTGAACGAATCGCCAGGGCAACCATTAAGGCGATTCCAGATGGACACTACGAGTTTACCGACCGCCTTGATAATGATGGAGTCAGTGATGAGCCTGTCCCTATTGCAGCTATGGTCACAGTGCAAGGAGACACGATCACCGTTGATTTCACTGGAAGCGCGCAGCAAACGCGGGGCAACGTGAATGCAGTTGCTGCGGTTGCTAAGTCAGCAACCTACTACGTTGTTCGCTGCCTCATGCCAGAAGACGCTCCAATGAACCACGGTACATTTGCACCTGTCACAGTCATCGCGCCAGAAGGAACCGTCGTCAATGCTCGCCAACCCGCAGCAGTAGCTCAGGGCAACGTTGAAACGTCTCAAAGGATTACAGATGTTGTTTTTGGAGCGTTAGCTACTGCAATGCCTGATATCGTTCCCGCAGCAAGCCAGGGAACGATGAATAACATCACCGCGGGGGGCATTGATCCACGTACAGGTCAACCCTTTGCGTACTACGAGACAATGGGGGGCGGGATGGGTGCCAGACCTGAACTCGATGGCCTCTCAGGCGTTCATACGCACATGAGTAATACGCTCAACACTCCTGTCGAGGCCTTTGAATATGCCTACCCAATGCGAGTGAATGCCTATCGCTTGCGTGATCATTCTGGTGGCCACGGGGCAGCGCGAGGAGGAGACGGACTGGTGCGAGAGTTCACCTTTGAAGTCCCAACGGAGGTCACGTTACTGACTGAGCGACGAAGCACCAGCCCCTATGGCCTTCAAGGGGGCGAGCCTGGGATGCGAGGCGAGAACCGCTTACAGCACGAAGGTCAGGAGAACGTTCTGCCAGGCAAGGTACATTTTCAGGCAACTCCTGGCGACAAATTGACGATCCTTTCTCCAGGCGGAGGAGGTTGGGGAAAGCCTGACGAGGAGAATGAGGCAGGTCGCTGAAACTGCAACGAAATGAGCTCTACTCAGTGATACCCGCGTCAAAGAGAAAGACAAATACTTATGCACAAAACCACTATCCTCTAGCCCAATGCTTTCTCATACAAATAATCTGGGACTGATGATACGTCTCTCGTCCTACCCGCGAAAGCCATGCTTTTCATACAACTTCTGCTTAAACTTTCTTCCCTATATGTGGTAAGCTGGAAGTGTAGGAGGAGGGAAAAAATGACCGGAAGCAATGCACCTCACCAGCGGAAATTAGATAATGAATCTGCTGTTGAGGCTAGATTTCACGATAGCGATGCAAAGCGTCTCAGGCTTGCTGAGTTGCAAGTCGGCCTTGCATTCTTCGCTTTCATCTTAATTGGAGCAAACGATGGGGCATTGGGAGTACTCATACCAAGCATGCGCCTGCATTATGGAGTTGATAAAGCGACCATTGGTCTGCTCTTTCTCTTTCAAACTGTAGGGTATCTCGTCGCTGCCTTCAACAGCGGACTTCTTGTTGAGAAGTTGGGGAATCGGCGCTTCCTGGTGCTGGGCGTGGTGAGTTTCCTGCTTGGTGTGGGGACGCTCAGTCTTATGCCCCAATTTATGGTAATCCTGATCATGATGCTGCCGCTTGGTTTCGGGGTAGCAATCATCGACGCTGGCCTGAACACGTATATTGCGAGTATGCCCCGGAACGCCGCTCTCCTCAATTATCTCCACGCTTTTTATGGCATTGGCGCGTTGCTTGGGCCGCTTATCGCTTCTACTATCCTGGCAATTCGGTGGGGGTGGAATAGCGTCTATATCGTGTGGATCGGGATGAGCCTGGTATTGTTGATTGGCTTTCAGCTGGTCTTCAGGGAACAGAACATCTCGCAGCGCGAAGACACGGCGACCAGGCCCGAAAGCAACGTCCTAGTGGCCGCACTCAGCGTGCCCATGGTCTGGATTGCAGCTCTTTTCATGCTCATCTATGTTGGAGCGGAGGTGAGCGTAGGCAGTTGGACCTACAGTTTCCTGACAGAGGAACGGCATGCGCCAATCCTCCTGGCGGGCTGGATGGTCAGTGGCTACTGGATTGGGCTCACGCTTGGACGTCTGACGCTGGCACGAGTAACACTCCGGATAGGGAGCGAG
>MNIY01000147.1 GCA_001919995.1 Ktedonobacter sp. 13_1_20CM_4_53_11 | reverse complement strand
ATAGCCGTTTGTTCCTGTCCAAGAAGCTTTGCCCAGCGGGCCAGTATCTCCGCACCCTGCGCCATACTTGCCTGCAAGTCCACAGGACGGACGTGCTGGATGATGGTGCCACCGGTTTGCTGCGGCCCAAAGCGGCTGGAGACATCCTGTCCACTTTCCCAGGAACAGGCATAAACGAACCAGCCTTCGGCATCCCGGCGATGCTCCAGCCACCAGCGGAGATAGGCCGCAGCTTTCGGATAGAGGCGGCGCAGCCAGAGCAGGTCGCCCGTCCTACGCACTATTTGGTCGCAACACCACAGAGGGAAGCCCCACTCGGGTGCGGTGCCGCAGATCTGCCCGTCGTCGGCGACCATGTTGTAGCTGCCATCCTCACGTATACAGGGCAAGTTCGGATGCGGGGCCGACTCGAAATGCCCCAGGATGACTTCGGCGGCAAGTTCAGGATTGGCATAGCTGAGGAAGAGCGTATCCATCGCCGCTTCAGCCAGGACCAGGCGTGGTGCCTGTATTTGCATCCCATCGAAAACGTGAGGAATGAGGCCCATGGAGGGGCGCATGATCATCCGCAGCGTCTCGAAGTCGTACACCAGACCACGACGCCAGCTTTCTGGCCAATCACCAGAAAGCTGCGGAGCGCAACTCCAGAATTGCTCATCATCGGCCCGGAGCTCCGCCTCCGCACGTGCAATCTCTTCAATGCCATCTTCCCAATGCTGGTAGGACTGATCCTGTGAAACGCCTCGTGCCAGGACAACATTAATCATCCGTTCAGACGGTCCCGGCTCGCCTCCCAGGGTCACCTTGCAAGGCAAGATGACGGTACGTACCTGCCAGCCTGTATCCGGCTGGCTCTGAGTAATAGTGGGACGCGCTACCGCAACACCTCTGGCCCACGAGGAGGCATCTTCAGGCGAGGCGACATAACCCATTTCTTCAAAGATCAAAGGGAAGGCATCGGCGGAACGCGCACCATGCACAAAGACATCGCCCTCGCTGGCGATCCCCAGCATCACCGAGCCTTCCACTGACCCCGGACAGGCATACAGGCCATGCTCCCACAGACGACTGGTGAAGGGATTGTGCGTATGCCTGTGGAGTATATAGCAGGTCACAGGCAGCTCTTGCGAAGCTGTAGTGGAGAGGGAAAGGATACACCCGAGAGCGTGCTCCTGAATGAGAAAATAGCGAACGGTGAGCCTCAGTTGATGCTGAGGCAGAATGCAAGTATACTCGAAGCGATTCTTCGTGTGCAAGTGGCAGGTAATGACACAACCATATCGCTGAAAGTCCTCAGGAGTGATCATCACCTGCTTGCCTACACGCAGCCCAAGTGAGAGATGAGCAGCATATTGGAACTGGTTCCGTACGTAACTTCCCACATTCGGCACGTGCCAGCCCATGCCTAGTGGCTCCAGAGAACGCAGAACTCCGCTCGGGTTGAGTTTCCAGCTATGATAGGGGTTATCCAGGTAACCGTGCGGGGTAAAATCGTCATAGGGGACCATCATGCATTCCTCCATCCTCGCTGATCATGTATCGCGCCAAGTCCTGTATCGTCCGTCATGATCTTGCCTTTCGTGCGCAATAGAGCGGTAGATGGTTTCGATTGAACGAGTGAGGAAAAGCCAGGCCTTTGCGTTCTCATCTCAACATCCTGGATATCCCGAACTTAACCCATGATAAGCGAGGCAAGTTGTAACATCGCAGGATCTGGAACTCTAGCCCATGCTGGCGATATATAGAGAGTCATCCCCGCTGTTATCGGGAACTCAGCGAGTGAGTACAGGGGGATCTGGACAATTAGCGGATCAGTTCCTGGCAACATTGCTGCTTGGTAAAGCGTTACTGGATGTGACAGTGGATAGAACTGAGTGAGTTTCTGAACGAGTAGCGGCATGGCCCTTGTGTCAAACTGCTGGCTCTTGTGTGTCAATTCAGCCAGCAACCCCACTTGCCAGAGGATCAGCTGACTGGACGGATCGATAAAGGAGGAACTCAGCAGAAAATCGGTCGCCTCATAGGACTGGCAGCCCCATGTCGCAGGGTCGACGCCAAGATCTGCAAAAAGACAATCTTCTGAGGAAATACCAGGCAGCATCCGTGCTGGAAATCCCTCACTCTTCGCTCTCCTGATCGACTCATGAGAGGGATATGCGAATACCCCAGGGTGACCATAGAATGCAGCTACCGTTTTGTTCCCCGCACGAACACACCTCAGTATATGCTCAACCATTGCGTTATAGGTGTGTATTCGCAGCTTACCTTCTTCGTAGTATCTTGCCAGCGAATCCGCTCCAGTCGGGTTAAGATGCTTAATTACAGCCTCAGCGACCGGGTCAGCGACCACGTAGAGGAGCGAATCCGCTATCTCCATCCAGGCGATTGCTTCTATAGTAAGTTGCCCCACAGTCCTAATACCCGTACCAATGACAACAAGCGATCCCCGCTTGGTTTCGTGAGGTATCCTGTCGGCACCCTCGGACTTTGAATCCTCCTTTCCGCTGCCTATAGGTCGGTTTTCGCTGCTTGATTTTTGAGCAGACACTTTCAGATTCTCCTTAAGTTCTCTCACTCTAAAATAGCTATCTCCATCCCCCTGCCTGCGGAGGCCCCGTCTGTGGCCCGCTAGGCTGTGTCGGTTGCCATACAAAATGAGGCGTCAAATAAGGGGGGGGCGGCTGCCACACAAAATGAGGCGTCAAATAAGGGAAGGGTCCCTGCTGTGCCTGCGGCCCCATGTATGGTGGCTGCCCCATATAAGATGGTGGTGCTAAGACGATATAGATTGGATAATAGGGCGGAATCTGAGTTACGTTTGGTTGCATGCCGATGGGTGAGGACGATGTAATCTGGAAAGCTTGTTGAGTTGGGACTCCAGCAAGTCGTGCATAGATGATGCTGGGGAAACCACTTAGTAGTGCAGCCTTGTCTTCCTTGCTGAGTTCAGCCTTAGTCATTGCAGCTTCGGGATCATGAATGAATTCTCCCAATTTTTTCGGGTTGATCGCGAGTTCTGCCAGAAAATCTTTCAATTCAGCCACTGGGATCCTCCTTTTTTGCCTACAGAAAAATGTCGTCATGGCTTGACATGACAAATCATCAGTTGCGTGGTTAATCCCGAATAGCATTATACTAACTATATCGATTGCTCTAAAATAGCTATCTCCATCCCCCTGCCTGCGGAGGCCCCGTCTGTGGCCCGCTAGGCTGTGTCGGTTGCCATACAAAATGAGGCGTCAAATAAGGGGGGGGCGGCTGCCACACAAAATGAGGCGTCAAATAAGGGAAGGGTCCCTGCTGTGCCTGCGGCCCCATGTATGGTGGCTGCCCCATATAAGATGGTGGTGCTAAGACGATATAGATTGGATAATAGGGCGGAATCTGAGTTACGTTTGGTTGCATGCCGATGGGTGAGGACGATGTAATCTGGAAAGCTTGTTGAGTTGGGACTCCAGCAAGTCGTGCATAGATGATGCTGGGGAAACCACTTAGTAGTGCAGCCTTGTCTTCCTTGCTGAGTTCAGCCTTAGTCATTGCAGCTTCGGGATCATGAATGAATTCTCCCAATTTTTTCGGGTTGATCGCGAGTTCTGCCAGAAAATCTTTCAATTCAGCCACTGGGATCCTCCTTTTTTGCCTACAGAAAAATGTCGTCATGGCTTGACATGACAAATCATCAGTTGCGTGGTTAATCCCGAATAGCATTATACTAACTATATCGATTGCAGTCAAATAGCTATTTGTTGAATTAAGAATGATCTAAGGTGTAGCTCCTTAAAAGGCCCAACTGCCGGGAAGAGGACGGTGGGCGGAAACAGCAGCCAATGCCTTGAGCATGGCGTCTCCCTGCTTTCATAGAGTAGGCAGCCAGCGTATTGCGGATTATCCGATAGCTTGCTTGGTAACCTGACTCCCAGAGGGTGTGTTGGTTGGCATCTGCAGCTAAGTCGCTGGTACTGGGTCAGTCAATGCCTGCTCTGCTGTCATCGAGATTCCCTCAGCCCAGGCGGCCGCGAAGACCACTTCTCCTAGTTGGCTACGTATGGCAGCTAACTCGCGCTCAAAAGCAGCATGTTCGTCTGGACTCATGATCTCGGTGATTCCATACGCCGTCTCTGCAAGTGCAAATAGGCTTACTGCCCGCTTGAAGTGTCCTTCGGCCGCAGCTACCCTGGCCAATCCAACGGGATACCAACCAATATTATCTCCAAGCTGCCGGGATAGGGCGAAGCCCTCATGATAACATTTCCTTGCATGTTCAAGATCATGCTGAGCCAGGGCAATGGACCCTCTTGTGTCAAGCGAACCGGCAATGCCGGGCTTGTCGTCCAACTCCCGTAAGAGCATGAGGCTCTCCTCAACGAGGGTCGCCGCCCGCACGAGGTCGCCTTGCCGCCAAGCAACGTACCCTATACTGTGTAGCGCACTGGCGATGAGGGACTTGTCGCCTACTCCGCGAGCGAGGATGAGGCTCTCCTCGGCAAACGCTGCAACACGTGTGAGATCTCCCTGCCACCACGCGACGTAGCTCAGATTCTGTAGCAGATTGGCAAGCTCCCAGTTGTTCCCCAGCTTGCGGTGGAGGGTCAGGCTCTCCTCTACGAGGGAACGTCCTTCAGCCAGATAGCCTTGCCGTTGTATGATCACCCCCAGAATACCCAAAGCTCTCGCTAGTCCTCTGTCATCTTCCAACGCGCGGTAGAGGGCCACACTTTCCCTTAGTAGGAGATTTGCCTCTGACAAGTCATTCTGATGCCAGGCAAGGTACCCGGCAGCATACAATGCTTTCGCTCGCGCCACATGGTGTGCCCCCGCTCCCGGCAAGCCCAGCGCTGCTTTCAACCAGTAGCGACCCTCGCTTCTTTTACCGCGTCTACTCCAAAACTCCCACAACGCGCCACAGATGCGAAGGACCAGTTCCGCCTCCTCGCTCGTCATGGACCACTCCAGAGCTGTCCGCAGGTTCTCCTGGTCTCGCTCCAAGCGAGCTAGCCATTCTCTATTCTCTGCTTCCTTGAGGTGTGGTTCCGCCTCCTCTGCGAGTGCCAAGTAGTATTCTGCATGCGCACGTCGGATGAGATCTTCCTCTCCACTCGCTTGCAGACATTCCAGCCCGTACTCGCGCACAGTGATTAGCATCTGGAGACGCGGCTCTTCGCCCTCCTGCCCAACCTGCTGCAACAAGCTCTTGTCCTGCAGAGCGGCCTCCCCTTCGAGGGCTGACAGTTTAGGGCCCTTCGTCTCCTGGCCCACCAGCCAGATCGTTTCGGCGGCATCGAGGGTCCAGCCGCCGCTAAAGACGGAGAGCCGCCGGAAGAGGTGCTGCTCCTCTGAAGAGAGTAGTTCATAGCTCCACATGAGGGTGTGGTGCAGCGTTTGTTGGCGCTCGGGGAGCGTGCGCGCTCCAACACTCAACAACGGCAGGCCACGTTTGAGGCGTGCTGCGAAGGCTTGCGGTGGTAACAAGCGCACGCGTGCGGCAGCCAGCTCAATCGCTAACGGCAACCCGTCCAGATGTCTACAGATTTCCGCAATGGCGTGCAGGTTCGCTGGGGTCTGGCGGAGAGTGGACATTGCGCTTTGCGCTCGCTGCAGGAAGAGGGCTACTGCCGCATAGCTTGCAAGCGTTTCACTTTTGAGAAGCTGTTCGGGAGGAGGCAGGGCTAACGGGGAGACAGTGAAGACCTGCTCTGCCTGTAAGTGCAGGACGGCGCGGCTAGTTACCATGATAGTCAGGGTAGGGCAGCTGGCGAGCAGTTCCTCCACTTGAGGGGCCGCCGCCGCCACTTGTTCGAAGTTGTCCAGGATCAGCAGGATCCGCCTGTCACGCAGCGAGAGCTTCACCCGCTCAAAGAGGGGGCGTTCACCAATTTGCTTGATGTCCAGGGCCTCAGCGATCGTCGGTACCACGAAAGATGGATCACTGACGGAAGCAAGATGGACAAAGCAGACGCCATCGGCGAAGGAAGTGCGCATCTCGGCGGCGACCTGTAAGGCCAGACGGGTCTTGCCGACGCCACCCGTACCGACAAGTGTCAGGAGGCGCATCTCCGATTGTCTGAGCAACTCACACGCGTCATCGACGTCCTGCTCGCGTCCAACCAGTGATGTAAAGAACGTCGGCACCGTCCAGAGAGGCGGAACCGGTGAGGGATGAGAATCACTCTTCAAAACAGCCTCGTCCCGGATCAACCCTAGTTCGCGGACACTCTTGCCGAAGAGTTGACAGAGCTGCATAACATAGTAGGCACTGGGGAAAGCGGTACCACTCTCCCAACGACTAACGTTGAGGGACTGCGGGGCCCCTATGCGGTCTGCCACCTGCTGCTGGGTCCAGCCGCGTTCCTTACGGGCCGTCCGCAGCAGGAGATTGGGTTTCGCTTCAGATGCTTTCTTGACCATGCCCCCCCTCCGACTGGGCCCATGACGGTCACAAAGAACTCCCCCAACATAAGCGACCGCCATATCAGCACAAGTACAGGCCAAAGACATACAAGATAACTATATCACACACATGATAAATACGTGATAAATCAGGGATATCAATGATATTCATTTTATCGCTTTTGTCGTGTACATTGCTTTCAGATGAAAAAATCTTCTTACGAAAATCGTGGAACGCCTGCTTCTCGGGATGTTTGAGGAAGCGCGTGCAGCAGTCGGAAGGAGTAGACGTATGAGTCAGGATGCTATCGGCACGCCCGGCCTGGGGGATAGCACATATCCTACCTTTTTGAGGAGAGAAACTATATGCAACACGCTAAGGAATGCGGCGCTTGCAACCGGTGCCTGAGGGAACTCGGCAACTATCGGCGGCGAGAACCGTGCGACGAGAGGTATGGCCTTGAACTCTTACGCCGTGCGACGCTGGAAGGTGATCCACAGGCCTGGGAATGTGTGCAGCACTGTTTCAGTGGCATAGTTCGTGGCTGGCTGCATCGTCATCCGAGCAGAGAGACAGCGTTGCGCCTTGAGAGCGAAGAGAACTATGTCACACTGACCTTCGAACGATTCTGGCAAGCGACCACCTTGAACCAGAAAATAGAATTCAGAACGCTGGCTGCCGCCTTGCAGTACGTACGAGCGAGCCTATATGGGGCCATCCTGGATACGATACGCGCCTATACGCGACCCAAAGAAGTCTCGTTACCGGAGCCTGGAGATTCAGGAGAACCCTACGGAGTAGATCAGGCCGACAGCAGCGAGGTGTGGGAGACTCTCCAATCGATGCTGTCCGATTGGCGTGAGCAGCGGCTGGTCTACCTGCTCTATCACTGTGGACTCAAGCCCAAAGAAATTGTGCATTTCTGCCCACAGGACTGGAGCGATGTCCAAGAGATCTACCGTCTGCGACGCAACATTTTGGACCGACTCTTGCGTAAAGCAGACCAGCTCGGCTGGCAGCTCTCGATGGGCAGGTATTGATGATGTTTTCTGTCCCATCCGGACATGAAAGGCATCTTTGTCACTGGAAACGCCCTGGACGACAATGACTCCCTTTCACTTTCGCTGGGTAGAAGAGCAACGCGGCCAGCACGTTTCCAGCCGCTTTGGGCCGCAGCAGAGCTTGCGTATCGTTTCATCGACTCCTCCTACTCTTCAGAGACATAACCAAAGAGCATATCTTTTTCCACCCTCTACTGGTAACAACGATCTTTTATTAAAGATTACATCTTGTCTCCAATTTGCGGATGTGTTTCGTGTAAAGGTGTGTGAGCTATCCAGGAAGTAATGACTTACATCTTGCTCAAGGAGAAGCGGCATATGACACCATGACGACTACCGACTGGGACCGTATGGCTGCGGGCAGGAGACCGCGATGGGTTCCTTTTTTCTGCCAGGCCATGATATAAT
>MNIY01000178.1 GCA_001919995.1 Ktedonobacter sp. 13_1_20CM_4_53_11 | reverse complement strand
ATAGCGCAAGCGATAGCTCCGGTCTGGCAGCGTGTCTTTGAACGCCCTCTTTGGCCAATTCTTTGCCGGTAATACTATTTCATAAGGGGTTCGCAAGGCGTCTAAAAACCTTGGCACCGACCACCAGAAGAGCAGGGTACGTGAGCGTATAATTGTGAGCATTTTTTTCAGGATATGGCGTTTACCCGTTTCTACGTCCCAGGCAAAGAAATCCAGCGTTGGCATACGGGTTCGTCTCAAGAGGTGGTAGAGATACGGGTAGCCTACAGCAAGCGCGGCCATCTGAGAGCTTGAGCCTTCATTACGTAAAGGGCTGGATGTGTAATCAATGATTTTGGCAGTAGCGGAACTCGCATGATCCCAATAATCCAGGCTCGCAGCAAAGGCGTAATGAACATCTCCGGAGAGAAAGACGACTCGTTTCATGGCGCTTACAGCGCAGAGTAAGGCTTGAAAGGTCCCCCACTCTAAATTCCACGCCTCCCGGTCATAGGCGTAATTATCTTTGATGCGCAACCGGCTCCAAAATTGAATAGCCTCCATAAATCCCACGCCGAGCACAGGAGTAGCAGAAATAATAATGGTTACCTCTGCGTCCTTGCGCTCTGCAGCAACTATCTGTCGCTCGATCGCATCGGGAGCCAACAGCCCCGGGAATTCGCTTGGGGAGCGGTAGAGGCGTTGGGTGCGAGTATCGAGGACGATCAGTTGATAGCGAGGAGCTGAATAGGTATAGTACCAATGGAGTGCCCGGGGGGAATGCGGCAGTTCGCCGCTACCTTCAAAAGAGGCAGGCAAACCGATAATTTCGGCGATGGTATCCTCCTGCCGGTCCAGTTCATCACCTCGATTAGTATCAATAGCTTCAAGGAGGGCGATACCATTTGGCTGATCAAATTGATCAGGAGTATTGCCCCACGCCTGGAACAAGGCATACGCCGTAATGGCGTTACGCACGACGCGACGTCCCAATGGGCTGCTCAGAACTCTTCGGCACCATGCGCCGTCCAGGAACCAATCATCGGTCACGTCGTGGTCATCACAAATTGTATACGTAGCGGTGTTCGCCAGCGCGCGGCGCACTTGTAGTAAAGTAGAGCGAAATGCACGCAGCCTTTCCATGTGATCTGCGAATGTGATCTCTGCTTTTTTCTGTTTTTCAGGCCGAGGTCGCGCCTCAGGATACACATTCCATACATCTTCGGCGCCGGGCAAGTCATCTGGCCAGAGCACATCCGACCAGGCAAAAAGGTACATGGCAGCGTATTCTGCAAAGGCGAGCAAGTGGTTTTCAGGCGTGGACGTGGTAAGCATAGCCTTGTTCTGCACCACCTCTCTCCGTTCTCCTGGTGCCAACATACGAGCGGGTATTTGTACCAGCGGGAGCACTTCTTCCTTGTTTCCCTCAAAGAGAATATTGCCTGCATCTATCAAGGCAAACAAGAGCGACGCGGCTACATCATCTCCGTAGATCTGATCACCAGTCATAAAAAGCTGTTGAGGGCGGTCTGCCAGGTTCCCGGGGGCACTCTCGAGCATGGTATCTACTGCCGACAGCATCTCTTTGCCAATACCATGCGGTTTGCGGCAGGAGCCATGAAGTAACTTGACCTGGTTCAAATCTTCATGTGGCAAGACGAAGCTGGGAAGTGGATGCCCAGGATACACCAGGCGATGAAGCGGATCAGCAGATGACGGGTCAATCGTGAGAATGCCCGGCGTGTCAAGATCAGCAAATGCTCCCGCTACGTAATTTTCAGATGTTTTATCAGGGTGAAAGAACATATTATAGTAGTAGAGTTCGCCCCAGGCCAGTTGCTCTTGTTCGTTCGTGGTAGAAGCTGTGACACCTACAATATGCAAGTGGTCACCGAGGCGAACTGTCTGGCGCGTTCCTTCAAAGCGCTGAACAAGCTTTCCCCCGGCATTTCCGGCATAGATGCGCAGAATGACCCTGCATGATGCCTTCAATGCCAGCCAGACAGTAACGGCCCTGGGTTCAGCGCGCCGCAACATGGGACCTGCAAGAATAAGTGGTAAGGTCGAGAATCTTTCTGCTAATGGTGTCCAGGACATGTGGCACTCCTCCAGATTTAGTCTTTGTCCAGGCCAAGTGGAACATCCCTTAAAGAGGTGTACCTGGCGCCGGCTCGCATTAGTTCGCTTTTCATGACACTCAGGTGGCGTACGCGAACGAGGGGGGAGCGCGGCTGGCTATCTTGTACAGCGAGCAAACGCTGCAGGCGCTGTTGTTCTTCCGGCCTCAGGGGCGCTTTGATACGCGCGAGCGTCAGATGTGGTGCAAAAGGACGTGTATCAATTTCAAAGCCACGTTGCGCGAGCTCCAGGTTCAACTGGTGATGGAGAAGCTGAAGGTTACCGGCAGGTTCTTCAACGCCGATCCAGATGACACGAGGCTGGCGTGGTGAACCAAAGATACCCGCGTGCGAGAGACGGTATCCAAAGGAGGGAATCGACCGAGCGGAGAGTTCAGCCGCGCGTGTTGCTTCAGCCAATTGCTGATCATTCAATTCGCCGAGGAAGGCGAGGGTGAGATGAATCCCCGCAGGATCAACCCAGCGAGGGCCGGGCAGATCCTGCGTCATGTGGTGAATTATCTCACCCAAATAGCGTTGTAGAGATTCATCTTGCTCGAGAGCAATAAATGTGCGTGTCATGCGGCAAAAAGCATTGCGTCAAGTTCTGTACCATCAATCGTTTCAACCTGGATCAGGTGCTCGGAGATAGCGATGAGTTTGTCTTTGCGCTCACGCAGAATGTTGATTGCAGTTGTGTAGGCCTGTTCGACCAGGAAGGAGACCTCCCTGTCAATTTTGGCCGCTGTCTCGGGGCCGATGGAAGTGCTGCCATCGGGTTCCACTTTGAGCGCAACGTTTCCGAGGGGACTCATACCAAATTCACAGACCATGCGGCGAGCTATATTCGTGACATACTCGAAGTCCTGGCTGGCACCTGTCGTAATATCCCCGAAAATAAGCTCTTCAGCGGCACGCCCTCCCATCGCGCCGGCCATCTTCGCCAGCAGTTCTGAGCGGCGCATGAGATAGCGATCCTCAGCCGGAGACTGAACGGTGATACCGAGGGCCATTCCCCTTGCTATGGCTTGCACCTTGCGCACAGGATCAGTACCTGGCATGGAGCGCATGACAATGGCGTGTCCCACTTCGTGATAGGCGATAATGGATTTTTCAGCCTCTGTAATCACACGGCTCTTGCGTTCGGGGCCGGCCATAACGCGCAGGATTGATTCTTCGAGTTCTGGCATGGAGATGAGTGATTTGCAACGGCGTGCCGCTAAAAGCGCGGCTTCGTTCAACAGGTTGGCGAGGTCAGCACCGGAGAAGCCAGCCGTTTGACGAGCAAGTTCATGCAGCGCGATATCGCTTTCAATAGGTTTGCCTTTGGCATGAACCTCAAGGATGGCAAGGCGGCCACGGATATCCGGTTTGTCGAGCATAACCTGGCGGTCAAAACGTCCTGGCCGCAGCAGGGCAGAGTCAAGGACATCAGGGCGATTGGTCGCGGCGATAACGACAACGTTGGTCTGCCTATCAAAGCCATCCATCTCTACAAGCAACTGATTGAGCGTCTGTTCACGCTCGTCATTGCCTCCGGCGTTGCCGTTGTTTCTCTGGCGACCAACGGCGTCGATTTCATCGATGAAAACAATGCAAGGCGCGTGCTCTTTGGCCTCTTTGAAGAGGTCTCGAACACGTGCCGCACCGACACCAACGAACATCTCCACAAATTCGGAGCCGCTCACGCTAAAGAATGGGACGCCAGCTTCACCCGCCACAGCACGTGAAATAAGTGTTTTACCTGTACCCGGTGCACCGACCAGGAGAACGCCCTTGGGGATACGCGCACCCATTTCGGTAAAGCGTGAAGGTTGTTTGAGGAAATCGACAATCTCCTCAAGTTCCATTTTTGCTTCTTCAACACCTGCCACATCGTTAAAGAGAATAGAGGGGCGAGATTCGTTAAAACGCCTGGCTTTCGATCGCGCAAAAGGAGCAGCATGTCCCCCTATACCTGAGCGACGCATGATGAAATAGATGCTGCCAACAACAAGCACTATTAAGACCAGGTCAATTAGAGCCTGTGACAATTGATCGCTCTGACCACTGTCGATGGTGACAGATACACCGTCATGCCGAAAAATATCTGTAACTGTCTGTCCATCTTCTTTGAATGCACGATATTTTTGACCATTCGTACCTGTGGCAAGAATCTCGTTGCCACTGATCGACACAGTTTTTATTTTGTGCTGATCGGCCATGTTGAGCACGTCAGTAACTGGTTTATCTACCGTACTGTTACGCCCCGCTGTGAAGTACCCAACACGTAGTGCTACAAATCCCAGGATACCTATTCCAAGGAGAATAAAGAAGGCTGAAACACCATAGCGTATCAAGCGCGAGTATTTCCTACTAGCTTTCTGAGTAGACTTGGGATCACGATTATTTTGTTGAGGTGGTTTCATACAGTAAAGTTTCACCCTTCTAGTGTTGAACAAGTGTGGGCTAAAAAACTTTCACTACGATGGGACTATCTCTTTTTGTATCCCGGCACGTCATTGTGGCTCAAGTCAACAATACGAGGTAAGTATAGCGCAAGAAGTACCAATGATCAAGATGTTTGCCTGTAAGGTATTTACAAAATAGTACTTATTCACAAAGCAATGTGAATAGTTACGGGGGCAGTTATATATACGTATCCACATCCGTAACTTTCACACTATGGTTAAAGGATGCGGACGAGGGAGCTTTCAACTTTCCTCCAAGCTCTTCGTAGATGTGATATGGTATTCATAAGATAATGAATCTCGATTTATTCGGCACTCCATCGCCGGGGAAAAGTGAGAGGGTGAAGGGACATACCACACCTGGCTTACGGGCAATCACCTTACGTACCCCCGCTTCGATGGTGGCCTCCATCTATTCACTTGCGCGAAGGGAAGGACGAGGTAGCACATGGAGGAGTCACTCAAAACGAACAACACTGAAGCGGCAACATCGACACAGAGAATTACTAGCAAACTCACGGCGGAGAATGCTACCACCAATACACAACAACCGCAACAATCACAGCAGACCACGGCAACTAGTGACGGGCAAGACACGTCCTCCAAAGCGATTGACAATCTGCAACTCGTGGTAATCGAGGGGTTTCAAGTTGGGCGCGGAGTGGCGCGGATAGATCCAAGTGATATAGCACGCTTAGGATGTCAGCCTGGCGACATTATTATGATTTCGGGGGGGCGCACTACAGCGGCAAAGGTTGTGCCAAGCGCTATTGTTGAGCGTGGGCAACAGACGATCCAGATGGATAGTAAAGTTCGCCAGAACAGCGCATCAGGACTAGGCGAGCGTGTCACCGTGTGGAAGGCGAAAGTGAGCAATGCAGAGAAGGTCACGCTTTTGCCGTTGAGCGCTGGCACACCAATTCAAGAGAGTGATCTACAGTATATTACGCGCTACATGATTGGCTTGCCTGTTACTATTGGAGACCTGCTACAGGTTGGGACGCCTGGAAGCGCCCCACGAGAATTTCTAATTATCGGCACTACTCCTGCCACACCGAGCTATGCCTTGCGAAAAAAGCGCAGTACCGGGGACCTGGATGCGGTCATCCCTCCAGTAATGCCACAGCCGGTGACAGCGACCGAGGCGGTAGTTGTGCAGCAGGGCACCATTGTAAAAGCGCAGGCAAGGGGGGCGGCCCATGGAGCACCAGGGCGGGTCAGTTATGAAGACATTGGTGGATTGGGGAAAGAACTGCAGCGGATACGGGAAATGATCGAGTTGCCCTTGAAATATCCCGCTGTCTTTGATCGACTGGGGGTTGAGCCGCCCAAGGGAGTATTGCTCTATGGCCCTCCCGGAACAGGCAAGACGCTGATCGCTCGCGTCGTGGCAGCGGAGACAAACGCATTTTTCTCGATCATCAATGGGCCTGAAATCGTGAACAGTGTCTACGGGAAAAGCGAGGCGCTGCTGCGCGATGTTTTCCAGGAGGCACAACGGCGCGCACCGAGTATCATCTTCATTGACGAACTAGACGCGCTGGCGGCAAAGCGCGAGAGCTCGGGTGAATTAGAACGCCGTATCGTGGGTCAGCTGCTGACCCTGATGGATGGTATGGCTTCGCGAGGCCAGGTAGTAGTGATTGGCGCGACCAACCAACCCAATACGCTCGATCCAGCTTTGCGACGTCCTGGACGTTTTGATCGCGAGATCGGGCTACGCGTGCCAGATGTGCGCGCACGAGCAGAGATATTGCACATTCACAGTAAGGACGCAGCCCTGGCAAACGATATTGACTTTCCAAGACTGGCACAACTGACACCCGGTTTCGTCGGTGCAGACCTGGAGGCGCTCTGTCGCGAGGCAGCGATGATCGCCTTGCGAAGGGTATTGCCGCATATCGATTACCAGCGGGGCTATATCCCCTACGAGACGCTCGTTAACCTGAATATAACGATGGCAGATTTCCAGGCCGCTTTACGTGAGATCGAGCCTTCGACGACCCGCGAGGTGTATGTCGAAGTGAGTGAGACTTCCTGGGATGACATTGGAGGGATGGAGAGGACCAAGGAGCTATTGACCGAAGGGGTCGAATGGCCGTTACGCTTCCCCGAAGTCTACGCCAATGTCAAGGCTGAACCGCCACGAGGAGTGCTTTTATCAGGTCCTCCGGGATCGGGGAAAACATTGATTGCGCGGGCGTTGGCGAACCAGTGCGAGGCAAGCTTCATTTCCATTAAGGGACCTGAACTGCTCTCAAAATGGGTTGGCGAGGCTGAAAAGGGTATCCGCGAGGTTTTTCGACACGCCAAGCAGGCAGCTCCATGTATCATTTTCTTTGACGAGATTGACTCGCTTGCTCCCAGGCGCTCCGGTGATACGGATAGGAACTTCAGCAATGGAGTTATAGCGCAGTTACTCACTGAGATGGATGGCATCGAGGGACGCGAAGGGGTCATCGTGCTGGCCGCAACCAACCGGTCTGAACTCATCGACCCGGCTTTGTTGCGTCCTGGTCGTTTTGACCTGGTTGTTGAGCTGGATTACCCCAACGAGGAAGAACGGCGGGCCATCTTTGCAGTACATACGCGAGGGAAGGCGATTGCGCCGGATGTTACTCTCGAAGAGTTAGCAAGCCTGACAGCAGGGCGAAGTGGTGCGGATATTGAGGCTATCTGCCGCCGAGCTGCGTTACTTGCCCTGCGTGAATGGATTGCTCCCAAGATTGCTATGACTCGTGTCCAGGTTACCGAAACAACCGAGGAAGGAATGGCAACAAACGGCCAGGAGAGCGAGACGCCAGAGGAGCATGCCTCCTTACCGGCACAACCCTCCAATCGCTTCATGATTCGCCCCGAGCATTTCGCGCGGGCCATTGATGAGCAACGCGAACGCTATGCAGTGCAAGAAGTGGCCGAAGGGTCGATAGCCAGGCAGCAAGCAGGACGTCAACGGCTGCTTGAGATGGCCTCCGATATGAATGCCGATGGGCGTCCGCCGCTAAGAGGGCTTCGTCTCTGGCTGGCGCGCCTGTTCGGGCTGGTCCCACGAGAGGCGTAGTTCGGCGAAAGATAAGACAAGCGGAGAAGCAGAACAAGCACCTGATATAATCAAGTGCTTGTTCTGCTTCTTCATTTAAGAAATTTCGGCTATGCCGCATGAGATGTGACATTACAGGACATATAACCGTTCTTTAAGTATGGAGGGAAAAGGCGATTCGGGGAGTATATTCATTTAAAGTCAAGTACTACCTTCTTACAATAGGTAGTAGAACTATGTTATAATAAGTAACGGAGAGAAAAAGCTATATAAGCGAAGGGAGAAACATATGTCAAATATGTCTGACCACTCCTCTTCCGTCTCTCGTGAGCAGGTTGCAGAGGCGTACCTCAAGGCCTTCCGGTTGATTGACGATAGGGTTACCCCTTATCTCGGTAAAGTCACAACGCGTGTCCTGGTGCAAGGTGCTGCCAAAAGAGTTTCGAGTACTTATCCATTCCTCCATTTTCTTGTAAAGATGCCTTACACTGATGTCGTCCCAACGGTAGTACAAGAGCAATTAAGCGGAGTCTCCACAATAGAGCTTGCTGCGGCATTAGATGCTTTGTTACAGGAATGTTTTGCTGGTATCAAAGAATTGACCGGCGATCTTATTGCGCCCCCCATATATGACGAGGTAACGCGTCAACTAGAACAGTTACAATAGAAAGGACAATCGAGAGCAGCGTGCAATCACAGTCAAGGCTATCAGAAAGCGCGTATAGCTCATACCATACCCCGAATAGTGATCGTTTAGCAGCTATTCTCCAGGAGATGGAATACATCAATACCATCGGGAAAAGCTTTGTAGCTGCTATCGATCGCTTTCAGGTACACCGGGCTCTGCTTGGAGCTTTGCAAAAGCTCTACAGTTTTGCAGCCTGTTCCATTCTACTCAAAGGTGACCCATTCGAGCTATCGATTATCCCTTGCTACCCCCTCAGCCAGGTTTTTATAGCCGCAATGATTGAACGCATAGCCAGTGCAGCCAGCGTCATAGACTTTCCCGCTGTATCCGTCGAGGAGTTGGCAAACGCCTCGTATCTCGATGCCCCCGATGACCTCTCCATCACCCAGAAACTGGGCTCCCCGGTTCAGGATATGATCGGTGGGGCGGTGATCGGTTCTTTTCTGAATGTTCCCCTCACGGTTGAGAACCGTATCGTGGGTATGTTGAGCTTATTTGATGAGCGGGAAGGCACGTTCGACACTGATTTACTCAAGTTGACAACGATGATAGCTGATTATGCCGCAGTCGCGTTAGAGAACGTTCGCCTACGTGAGCGAGAAACTGCCCTCTGGCGACAAGCGGAAATAGGACGACAACGCCTCGAACTGATTATCAGCAGCATGGCCGAAGGGCTATTGATTACTAATGAGCAGGGGGGGATCACCCTGCTCAATGTATCCGCGCAGCATCTATTGGCTCAGGCACAACTCGATCTCAAGCAAAACTCGCCTCTCCGCACGCTTGCACTGGCCAATAATGTAAGTTGGTTACATAAACTAGCCGATATCATCGACGAGGCGCTGACCGGAGTGACTGTGATGAACCAGGAGTTGATCGCGGGTGAGGCTGGCGAGTCCGTTCCCCTGACGCTGAGCATCAGCGCAGCGCCGCTCCATGATGCAAGCCAGGTACAAATGGGACCGATAGGAGTAGTGGCCGTGCTCAATGATGTAACGTCGAACAAACAGATTGAGAAATTAAAAGATGAATTCGTCTCTGTCGTTTCGCATGAGCTACGTTCTCCATTAACCGCGATCAAAGGCTACACGCAACACCTCATGCGGCGTATCGATCGTCGATTACGCAAGGCACAGCAGGAGCAGCAGAGGAGCGCCATAAGTGCCGGGGATCTTCCCGAGAACTATGATCTACGCAGCCTGAGTATTATTCAGAGCCAGGCTGATCACCTTGAACGGTTGGTCAATGACTTGCTAGATCTCTCGCAGGTGCAGTGGGGGAAGTTACATCTCCAATACAGCAGCTTTTACCTGGCAGATGTACTCGTAGAGAGCGTACGTTCAGTACAAGCAAGCGCGGAACAACATACAATCTACCTCGATATCGCGGTACAGGATACGAAAATTGTGGCCGATAAAATGCGTATGAGCCAGGTAATTGGGAATATCCTGGACAATGCCATCAAGTACTCTCCACAGGGTGGGCAGGTGACAGTCAAGCTCGAGGAACGTGAAGGCGACTACTTCGTGAGTATTACTGACCAGGGAATTGGTATTAGTCAAGAGTATCTCGATCACATCTTTGAACGCTTCTATCGAGTACGCAATACGGCCAGTCGTCAATACTCCGGTATTGGACTTGGATTATATGTCACCAGGGCTATTGTCGAGGAACATGGTGGACATATCTGGGTTACCAATAACAAAGGTCTAGGCTGTACATTCTCCTTTACAGTGCCTGCAGCAGCTCATTCGGACTAGAGCCAAAACGGTCATGAAGGTAGGAGAGGCCAAAGGGCGTGAAATGAATAGTAGCCCAGCTGGCGCGTAACAATTGGATGCTGCGCAGGATACGCGCTTCCCCCCACAATGGATACCGCAGATCGCGCAAGGCATTGAAGAGGTCAACACCGCTCGAGAGGAGAACCCCGACGGCAATGACGATCAATTCTATGAGAGGGTGCCGTGGGAAGGCAATGGGGGCAAGGGATGAAAAGAAGCCAACGTAGATGACGAAGCCTGAGATAAGGGCGGGAAACAAGACGTTTAGCCAGATGTACAACGTGGAAGGTTCGTAGAGAAACATCACTGTCACACCGAGTGGGCTTACAGCCCAACCGATAAGAGGGCCATGCCGAAGCAGAGCCACCAGCACATGGGCGCACTCGAACAGGACAATCCATAACACTAAGAATCCTGCAAGTTCCAAAAAATTGAATACGTGTATGCTGGTCATTGCAACTGGCATAGATACCTCCTCATAATGTAGCCAGGTATGAGCGGCTACCACTCACTCATATTATACTATTTTTTCCCGTTTTTTAAAGGATAACTTTGAGGTGTTTACTCGCTCCAACCTTTTTCTCCCACCAAGGGTACAAAAACGCAGCCACCTAATGAACGAATCTCTGGCCCCCAGGGCGCGCGGTGAACGACGAGTAAATCCTGTCGCGTGTGACTCCCTACGGGGATGACTAACATTCCCCATGTCACAAGCTGATCTACAAGCTGCTTCGGCACCTCAGGGGCAGCCGCTGTCACCAGTACGCGGTCATAAGGGGCTGCATCAGGCCAACCGAGCGAACCATCGCCGACGTAGAGAGAGACGTTGGTAATACCCAACTGCATGAGGTGTTTGGCAGCCAGGAATGCCAGCTGTTGATGCCGCTCAACACTTGTCACGTGTGCAGACAAGCGCGCCAGGATGGCGGTCTGGTAGCCTGAACCCGTACCTATTTCCAGCACCTTTTCTTTACCGCTGAGTTGCAGCGCCTGCGTCATTAAAGCGACCATCAAGGGTTGTGAAATGGTCTGTCCCATAGCTATGGGGAGAGCACAATCGGCATAGGCCATACTGCGCTGCGCTTCATCGATAAATATTTCTCGTGGTGTAGTAGCTATAACGGAGAGAACACGTTCATCGTTCACGCCGCCATTGCGGAGCGAAGTTATCAGTTGTTGACGTTGTGTCTCAATATTGTGTGCCATTAGGTAAAAGAGTTTTGTGTGTTACTATGGACCGACGATATGAGTGAATTACTTTATGAAATATACGGGATTGCTTTCTACTAGTTTATGGCGTTGGCGAGAATGCGTCAAGGTGAGCAAAAGAGGTATTTCCTACTAATAAGCATTACATGTGGTGGGCGCTACTGGGATCGAACCAGTGACCTCTTCGGTGTGAACGAAGCGCTCTCCCGCTGAGCTAAGCGCCCTGACAGATTTGTTAACAGAAGCAACTATAGCACCTGAGGTGTGGGATGTCAAGCATTTTCCAGCACGCCACTCGCAGCAGCGCGCTGGGAAATGCCTGACAATCCAGTATGAAACTGAGCTACTGTTCTTCAGCAGTCTTGCGCAGGGCGGGGAAAAGGATGACGTCGCGAATGGAGTCCTGGTCGGCCATAAGCATTACGATACGATCAACACCGATCCCGAGGCCACCAGCAGGCGGCATTCCGACCTCCAGGGCCTCGAGAAAATCTTCATCTAAGACCTGGGCCTCATCATCTCCTTGCTCGCGCTGGCGCATCTGATCCTCGAAACGCTTACGTTGGTCGATGGGGTCGTTCAATTCGGTAAAGGCGTTGCCACATTCCAGGCCGCCAATGAATGGCTGGAAACGTTCTACCAAACCAGGTACCTCGCTATGATCCGTTGCCAGGGGAGAGATGTCGCGCGGGTAGTCGGTAAGGAAGATGGCCTGGCGCAACAGGGGAGTATCCTTGCGGAATATGGCTCCCATGAGATCATCGATCAAGCGGCCGCGCCCATGCTTAGGGTCTACCTCATATCCCTTAGCGCGCATCTCCGCGGCCAGACTCTCTTTGTCAGGGAAGAGTCTGACATCAATCCCCGTAAATTCCGCGATGGCATCCAGCAAGGGAATACGCGGCCAGGGAGGAGTGAGATCTATTTCACGGCCCTGGTAGGTGATACGCGGCGTCCCCCTCACTTCGATAGCAATGTAGTGGATCATTTCCTCAACCAATGTCATCATATCTTCATAATCAGCATAGGCCTGGTAGCATTCCATCATGGTAAATTCAGGGTTATGTATGCGGTCAATACCTTCATTACGGAAATTGCGCCCAATTTCATATACTTTCTCGAAACCACCTACGATCAGGCGCTTTAGATAGAGTTCCACAGCAATACGGAGAAAGAAATCGCGATCGAGGGTATGATGATGGGTGATAAAAGGGCGCGCAGTGGCACCACCATACAGGGGCTGCAAGATGGGAGTCTCAACCTCCAGGAAATCCAGGTTATCGAGGTAACGGCGCATGGCTGTAATGGTGCGACTGCGAATAACGAAGATGTTCTTGACTTCATCACTATTGGCAATGAGATCAAGGTAGCGCTTCCGTTGGCGTATCTCCTTATCTTCTAATCCATGAAACTTCTCTGGCAGCGGGCGCAGCCCCTTGGATAAGATGCGAAAATCGGTAACATGAAGAGTGCGTTCACCGGTGCGCGTAAGAAAAAGATAGCCACTGACCTGCACAAAGTCACCAACATCCAATAATTTGAGCATATGATAGGCATTCTCACCTATGTCATTGATGCGGAAGAAGGCCTGGATACTCCCTGTGCCATCTTCAATCTTCATGAAGGCTACCTTGCCCATTTCGCGCATGAGGCGAATACGGCCAGTGACGGTAAAGGCGCCTTCGGGTCCCTGCCATTCATCAAAGTGTTGTAAAATCTCTGAGATTGTATGTGTTCGCTTCACACGATTAGGGTAAGGGTTGATTCCCTGCTCCCGCAAGGCGTGCAGGCGTTGCAGCCGCATTTCTCGTTCGTCTGCCATTGTTGTCTTTTTCCTCCTCCAACAAAATGTGCGAGTTAATTGTAACATTGTTTTCAAAGATCGAACAGTCATAGTATCAATCCTTGTTGAGCATAAAAAAACCGGCCTGCGGTTCCGAGTTGTGCGGGCCGCAGGCCGGTCGATTGCTGCTACTACTTGGGGATTACGAGATAGAGATAATAGTATACTCCTTCACTCCGCCGGGCGTAGAGACTATAACCAGTTCACCTACTTTATGGCCCAGCAGCGCTTTCCCCACCGGAGATTCGTTAGATATACGTCCGGCACTTGGATTTGCCTCGTATGCTCCAACAAGCTTATAATGGTACTCCCGACCATCACTATTCTGGAGATATACGACAGAACCAAGGGAGACAAGGTCTGTACGTACCTCACTAATCAATTTTGCCTTGGCCAGTAACTGTTCCAGATACTGAATCTTTCCTTCAAGAAGAGCCTGCTGGTTTTTTGCATCTTCATAGGCGGCATTGTCGATCACATCACCTGATTCCTTGGCATCGTACAGGTACTGAGCAACTTTGGCACGGCCAACGGTATACAAATATTCCAGCTGACTCTGCGCGTGTTGTAGTCCGTCACTTGTAATGACTTCCTGTGTCTCCATCTCTTTGTCCCTTCAATACTCTGACTGAGACAATACATCTATCTTCTCAGCCTAATCCTCGTTCACCTAACCTGACTTAACACATAAAGCTGGATAGGTGATTACCCAGTTGGATATCCAACATCTCCCCAAGTTATCGTAACTAATTCACCTGAATGTAGACGGAGTAACAGCTCCCCGTTTTCATTCACTTCTTCAGCCACACCGCTTAACACAATATCGCCCTGGCGCACCTGTATAGTGCGACCAAGCGTTGTTAACTGGCTTCGCCAGCGCTCCCAAATAGCATGAGAGGCAGGGCTGCAGCCGTTTGCCGCGAAAAATGGTTCCCGAGCCTCATGTTGCAACGTTAGATAATCAGCCTCGATGTGTTGCAACATATGCGCGATCAACGCTTCTCGACTTACTTCACGTCCACATTCCGTTTCAAGAGTTGTCGCAATTGCGCTTAACGACCCCTGACCACCTGGCGATTGACGCACTAATGATTGGGAGATCATAGGAGACGTACCGTCGGGTATGTCCTGAATGCTCCCATTGACATTTACTCCAATACCGAGGATAGCAACCAGCTGACCGGCATGCCCCTGATCCACCGTTCCACGCAAAATATGACTTGTTTCAATCAGTACGCCAGCAACTTTGCGATTTCCGACAAGTACATCGTTTGGCCACTTAATAGTGGCGGATATTTCACAAGTTTCAGCTACTGCATCCACGATAGCAAGTGAAGCGATCATTATCAAAAAGCGGGGTGGGAAAAGAGGGCGAAGCAATGTCGATGAGAGTACATTGCATCCGTACATATCCACCCAGCGCCTGCCTAACCTGCCCTTACCAGCAGTTTGGCTGTCGGTAAGTATCACCACCCCTTCCTCTGGCTGTTCCCAGGCCAATTTCATTGCAAACGAGTTTGTTGAATCTACCGTGGGTAGGTATAACAGGTTTTTGCCAATCCCGAATGTCCGGGTCTTAAGTTGACGCTGTATTGCTGTGACGTCAAGCCCTTTTCTTCTTGAAGAGACATTTACCTGCATACGGTTTAGCTCATCTACCAACCTACATCTCAAATTCCAGCGGAAGCTAAAAATAAGAAGAAATGCGTAAAACGCGAAAATAAACGAGAAGTACCATGCCTGGATACGCGGTGGAAAAACCAGTTCCGGCTTGCCATACCAGGAACTGATGAGTAGAATTGATGAATAAAAATCCCAGAGTGAGGGCAGTTTTTTGGGTTGCCATCACTCTGGGGGGACGCTGCACAGGCAGGAAGCTCTAGCCACCTACCAGTGAGCTTGAAGCGGCGCTAGGGCCGGCTACCTCTCATCTGGAAGGTGTTGGAAATCACCGTGCTGCCCGTGCAGCGACAACGTTCATTCATTACACACCACCTCCTTTCATTGCGCTTATTGTACAATGCATTTCTTGTGCTGTCAACCCTTTAACAAATTTCATTTTAAGAAGACATGGATCAGATGGATACAAAACGGCTTGAAGTGAGTGACGACTGGATCAATGGCGTTGTGAAAATCCTGTGAAGGATGTTTCAAGATGAAGTAGTTGACGCATGAAGTTACTGAGGATACACTACTAAGGAGTATGAGCGAAGTCAACGAGAAAGGAGCTAACATCCTTGTCTATTGAACGTACAGGGCACCCCTACATTGTCCGTAACTCATCAATATATGGTGGGGAACCGATCATCGAAGGTACACGTACAGGTGTACGTCACATTATCCTTCTCTTCCAGTCGGGTCAAGACCCGGAAGAAATTGCTGATTCTCAGCGTATTACCCTGGCGCAGGTCTACGACGCAATTAGTTACTTTTATGACAACGAGGCTGAGATCACGCATTATATTCGTAACGAATCGTGGGGAGCAAGCTAACAAAGCACAGATTTGAAACTATCTCATCTTTAATAGCGTAATAATCTTAATGATGTATTGCGTTCTAACTGAATGAGGAAAAGCTACAATGCCAGGAGCTCGAGACCCAACTTCATCAGGAACCAATACCCCTGTCGAAACCATCCTTATCGTCGAGGACGATACGGTGGTAGCGGCATTCCTCACTGCAGCCATCGAACAAGAAACACCCTATCAGGCCTTGCTCGCTACGAGTAGCTCGCAAGCTTTTGAAGTGGTCAATGAGTGTAAACCCAGCCTTTTTCTTCTCGATTATAGACTTCCTGGCATGAGCGGCCTTGAACTCTACGATCAACTACATGCAACAAGAGAGCTCGAAGATGTTCCAGCTCTCCTGATAAGCGCAAGTTTTCCTTTTGAAGAAGCCAGTAAGCGCAACATACTGCTCATACAAAAACCGTTCGAACTCGACCATCTCTTAAGAAACATTGAAAGGCTCCTGAGCTGATCTGGACGTCATTCAGGAAATGCACCTCGCATCCCAATATCCTTCATCACTTTCCAAGAATACTAATATCCATACTTTGTCACTATCAGATCATTTGCAACGTACTAAAGGTGACTGATTATTAGGTAACTGCCTAAATACCTTGGAGAGTAACAATGTCTATCGATCAGGACCCGGCATCACCAGAAGATCACACACCCGTAAAAACCATCCTCGTCGTCGAAGACGATACGGCGATAGGCTCATTCCTTGTTGAAGCCATCAAACAAGAAGCACCCCACCAGGCCCTACTCGCTACGGACGGTTACCAGGCCTTAAAAATGGTTCACGACCTCAAACCAAACCTCTTTCTCATAGACTATGGCCTCCCCCGCATGAACGGCCTCGAACTCTACGATCAACTTCATGCAACAAAAGAACTGGAAGATGTTCCTGCGCTTATTATAAGCGCAAGTTGCCCCTGGCAAGAAGTTGAAAAGCGAAAAATCCCATGCATGAGGAAACCCATCGAACTCGACGAACTTTTACAAACCATTGAAAAGCTCATAACCTGAACTGGGCATTCATACTCATTTCAATACTCCCTGCCAAAGCCTGGTTTTTCTGTGCGGAAAAGATACTATGGCAGACGAGAAACAATATCTTAAATGCCACGTCAACGCAGGATGGGTCTCACACACCAGTATCTCCGGTTTGAAACGCACCCGGTGTTCATAGCGTGTTACATTCATGTCATGTGCAGGAATGACCGAAATACCAGGAAACGTGGATGCGAAAATGCCTGACGATAAAGAACTATTTTCACCAAATGCTAACACTATAGAAAAAACGATTCTTATCATCGAGGATGACACGGCGATAGGCTCATTCCTTGTTGAAGCCATCGAACAAGAGACGGCCCACCAAGCCCTGCTCGCCACTGATGGCTACCAAGCGTTAAAAATTGTCGATGACATTAAGCCAGGCCTCTTTCTCATCGAAGCGAAAAATTCCATGTATGAGGAAGCCTATCGAACTTGACGAGCTTTTACAAACCATAGAGAAGTTTATCATTTGAGAGGGATTTTCCTGGAGAAGAAAGCAATGTGAAGCCATGGGGAAACCAGGAGAACACGCTGAGCAGCCCGGAGGTACTGATCCTGAGCACGCTCTTAAACGGGACTATTTTCGAGCATTACAAGACCATTATCAAAACATGAGGAACCAACACCAGGCTTTGATGTTCCATCACCAGCTCGTGATAGAACACCACTATTTAGTGCAAGCCTTGTATCAGGAGGTGCAGGATACGGAGCCAGGAACAGGCGAGCACGCACAAGCCTGGCAGCACTACCACAAAGCAGTACAGAAACATCACCAGATGGTTGAGAGCCACCGCCAGATGCTAGAGGACTACCGCAAGATGAGAGAGGAATGCTCCCGCTTCCAGGAATCAGAGTAACGGTGGAGTTACTCTACTGGTATTTAGAAAAGCTTGAGTGGCTTCTGCGAATTTCGCAGCCAACCACCCCTCCTGGCGAGCCAATTCGCAAAAAATATCCACCCCTTGCACGGATGTACTACTTTCTGCTATACTTTGTATAGTAGCATCCCTGGGGATAGTATTGTAGATGAGAAAGTGCTACGCTATGCCCCGTGTTACTCCAGTATCCATCGTTGTATACTACCAGGTCACAGTACAAGATAGATTCGCATATGTCAAAGCCGGTATATGTGTCTACCCAATTTCGTTTTGTGGTGCGTCCGTTCATCTACCTGGACATTTAGTTAGAGGGAGGACTTGGCAATGCAGCAATACATAGACCTGCTTATCGACGCCCTCCTGGATGAGGGATTTACGGTAGAGGAGGCCAGCAGGCTGATTCAACTGCGCGAGGAGTTTGAAGAGAGACAGGCAACGGAGGAAACGAACTATCATCGTTTCGTGCGCTGGCTTGTCGAACACGGTCGATTAAGTGATTGGTAGGAACGAGGAGAAGGCTTACTATATTGCCAGGGGAGAACACCTGGTAGGCAGCTATGAGAAATTGCCCTACTCTTTCTTCTTGCCGCACTCTTTTTCGATGTAGTACAATACAAGAGGCAAACAAAGCAGTTGGGACGGCGTGGCATGTTGTGCCACGCCGTTTCCACATCTATAGTCGTTGAATTACCGGAGTTCCTGAGGCAGAATTTGCTGCTTTGGGAATCCCGCACTGCCAGGAGGCCTCTATGAAAGCGGTTGTTATGGCCGGTGGGGAAGGATCGAGGCTCAGACCACTGACGATAAGGCGCCCAAAGCCCATGGTCCCTATTGCCGGCAAACCAGTGATGGAACACATCCTTAACCTTCTCAAACGTCATGGTATTACAGAAGTAGTAGTAACTGTCCAGTATTTAGCAAGCAACATCGAAGATTATTTCGGCAACGGTTCGCAATTTGGTATGCGCATTACGTACTCACGTGAAGATGTTCCGCTGGGAACCGCGGGTAGCGTCAAGAATGCGGAAGATCAACTGACAGAACCATTCCTTGTGATCAGCGGTGATGCGCTCACTGACTATAATTTAACAGACCTCATCAACTACCACCAGGAAAAAAAATCGCTGGCTACCCTCATGCTGGCGCATGTACATAATCCTTTGGAGTATGGTGTGATTATCACCAATCAGGATGGTCATATAACTGAGTTCCTGGAGAAGCCGAGTTGGGGAGAGGTTTTCAGCGACACGATCAATACAGGCATCTATATGCTGGACCCAAAGATTTTCTCGTACTTTGAGAAAAATAAACAGTTTGATTTCAGCCAGGAACTTTTTCCGATGATGCTCAGAAATGGGGATCCTATTTACGGGTACGTTGCCGAAAGCGGTTATTGGTGCGATGTAGGAAATCTCCCGGAATATATGCGCGCAAACGCCGATGTTTTACAGGAACGAGTGGAAGTCGAGATACCGGCGAAGAAACTCAGCGGCAATATCTGGTGTGAAGAAGGGGTTGAAATTGCGGAGGATGCACAATTAATTGGACCAATTTACCTGGCCCATGATTGTAGGATCAAGGCTGGAGCAATCATTCATGGTCCAAGTACTATAGGCCACTACACCATCGTTGACGAGCGGGCGCAGGTTGATCGCAGCATTGTCTGGAACAATTCCTACATTGGAGAACGGGCAGAATTACGGGGGGCGATTGTGGGGTCTTCTACTGGCATCAAGAGCAAAGCGGTGATGTTCGAGGGCTCGGTGATAGGTGACAATTCCACGATCCAGGAAGGGGCCATTATTCAACCGAATGTGAAGGTATGGCCTGATAAGGAGATCGAGGCCGGTGCGGTTATCAATACAAGCATTATCTGGGGTTCGCAAGGGCGACGAGGACTCTTTAGCCGCTTCGGCGTGACGGGGCTGGTCAATGTAGATCTGACACCTGAATTTGCCACTCAACTTGGCGCGGCCTATGGGGCTATACTCCCCAAAGGCTCAGTTGTGTGCATCAATCGCGATTCGTATCACCGTACACCACGTATGATTAAGCGCGCGGTGATCGCGGGTTTACCCTCGGCAGGAGTCAATGTGCATGACATTAACCAGGTCCCTATCCCAGTTGCACGCTATATTATCCGTAACACCGATGCTGTCGGGGGGATACATGTACGCCTCTCGCCCCATGATAAGCGGGTCATCGATATCAAGTTCTTTGATCAGTATGGCCTGGATATCAACAAGACGACTGAGCGCAAGCTAGAGAATCTCTTCTTCCGTGAAGATTTCCGCCGCGTCGATGTGGATGAGGTTGGTGCGATTGAAGTACTCGAAAACGGGGAGGTATTGAGCCGTTACCTGGAGGGGTTCGCGAAGGTTGTCGATCACGAGGTCGTGAGGAAACGGAAATTTCAACTGGTGGTAGACTACGCCAATGGCAGCACCATTCAATTACTGCCAGGGATTTTTAATCGCCTGGGATGCGATCTGGTTGCATTGAACACCAGCATGGATGAGGCACGGTCCGTAAGAAGCGTGGATGAGATCGAGAAGGATATGCAGCGCCTGGCAACGATTACCGCCGGTCTGGATGCTGATATGGGGATACGCATTGACCAGGGAGGAGAAAACATCGCTGTTGTCGATGATCGAGGACGAGTTCTCGATGGCACCAGGATGTTAGCCGTGATGACCAGCCTGATCTTGCGACAGAATAGAGGGGCCACGGTGGCGGCTCCTGTAAACGCGCCTAGCGCATTGCAACATATCGCCAAACGCTACGAAGGGAATATTCAGCACACCAAGGTACTACGGCACGCGTTGATGTCCGCAGCTGGACGGGATGGAGTCGTACTGGTTGGGGATGGTCAGGGTGGCTTTATCTTCCCCAGCCTCCACCCAGTCTTCGATGGGATGCTGGCGATCGCGAAGTTGCTTGAACTGCTAGCAACCTTCCAGATGCGGCTTTCTGAAGTAGTGGATGATTTGCCAACATACTACCTGAGTAGCACGCAGGTTACCTGTCCCTGGGAACACAAAGGCAAAGTGATGCGCATCCTTAGCGAGCAGTACCGGGAACGTCGCTCTAAACCAATTGACGGCATCAAGATCGACCTGGGCAAAGAGTGGGTACTTGTTTTGCCTGATGCTGATCGACCCCTATTCCACGTCTTTGCTGAATCTGTTTCGAGCGACCAGGCGCAGGCGCTGGCAGAAAAGTATGCCCGTGTCGTGAGCGGTTTGCAGCAATAAGCAATTCAGAAAGCAAGGGCGCTCTTTGCCATGACATGATAGCAGGTTCTGCCTCCTGGAGCAGGTATAGGCGGGTAGAACACATAGGGAGCTTTAAAGAT
>MNIY01000120.1 GCA_001919995.1 Ktedonobacter sp. 13_1_20CM_4_53_11 | reverse complement strand
ATGTATGGCACAAGAGAGAACCACTTTGGGTGAGCGACTCTCTTCATTGTGTGTGAAAGCTTTTAATGGGCGGTCATACCTGGATTGAGGTATGCCTTGCGCCGGAGGGTAGCTTATTGCCTCCGGACATGAGCCATTCCCAACCGATGATGGCCTGCAACGCCGCTAAAATAGAACGCGTCGTTCGGTGCAGCATGATTGTACCTATCAACAATAAGTAAACTGTATTCACACACGTTGTTCTTGCTCATGAGGATAGGGTCCGGGTGTCACAAAGAAGTTATAGCGAGGCAAAGAGTTATCCCAGAGGCGTCACAAGAAGTATTGGAGCTTGCGTCGAGAGAGATGGAGTTAACAGGAAGTCAGTTTAGGGCTCGGTATCAGCGTCGGTCGAGCGTGGTAGCAAGACATGGAAGGTCGAGCCCTCTCCTTCAACCGACTCGAACCAGATGCGCCCGCCATGCCTTTCAACAAGTTCGCGACAGAGATAGAGCCCAAGTCCTGTACCGCCAATACCATGAGCACGCGCATTATCCGCCCGCTCGAAGCGGCCGAAGATGCGTGCCTGCTGATCTGTAGGAATGCCGATGCCTGCATCTCGAATGCTCAGGAGTGCCGTCTTCGTCTCTCCGTCTTCCTGCAGGGTGATCTCAATTGCTCCACCTGCTGGACTGTACTTGATGGCGTTGCCGAGGAGGTTGGAGAGCACCTGTTCCATGCGCCGTGGATCGACATCCACGACGAGGTATTCAGAGGAGGTGAGCAGCGAGGGGCGCTGCCGCTCAGTTGACATCTGGAAACGTGTCAGCACACGCCTGGCTAACGCTACCAGATCGGTCGGTTCACGATGGAAGGTTAACTGTCCCGCCTGTAAGCGCGTCACATCGAGCAGGTCTTCAGTGAGTTCGATCAGGCGGGATGTGGATTGGTCGATGTCTTGCAGCGACTCTACCTGCCAGTCGGCCAGTTCGGGTCCGTTGCCCCGCGCCGTCTGGATGAGCAGGGTTTGTGCAAAGCCTTTCAGGATAGCCAGGGGGGTGCGCAGCTCGTGTGCGGCGATGCCGAGGAAAGCGTCCTTCAGGTGTTCCGCTTCCTTGAGTGCTGTGACGTCCTGGTGGACCACAAGCGCTGCTCGTTCCCGCTCTCGAGGAGCATGGCTCGCTGCATTTGACGATAGCATGTTCAGGTTGTGCGCGTCGAGTGCGACGGCGTTGACCAGGACAGGTAAGGCCGTGCCATCCGAGTGCCGGATGACCTCCTGGTGCTGATAGACGGTCTCGTCGTGTTGGACTGCCCGCATCGTTGCCAGTTGCTCAAGGGTGAGCGCACGCCCATCTACGCCGAAGACGCGTATCTTGTTCTCCTTCAAAAACTCGCCCATGGGCTGTCCAGCAAGCCACACCGCTCCCCATACCGTCGCAGCGGCACGATTAGCCAGCACGAGGCGGGCCTCGTCTCCTTGCACGATATAGACGCTGGCGGGCAATTCATCCAGGATCAGTTGCAAGAGCGCCAGTCGTGCTTCGGCTGACTCTCGGGCCGCACGCTCGCGCTCTTGCAGGCGACGGCGCTCAGTGATATCTCGAATGGCGGCCAGCACGTGCAGCGCGTCATTGAGCGTGAGCGGACTCAGGCTGATGTCCACCGGAAACTCAGTGCCATCTTTGCGTCGACCATACAGTTCCAGCCCTGCACCCATGGGACGGGTACGCGGAGATGCGGCATACCGCTCACGATGGAGAGCGTGGGCAGCATGAAAGCGTTCAGGCAGGAGGACTTCCAACTGTTTCCCGACGAGTTCGGAGCGAGGGTAGCCAAACAACGCTTCCACCTGGCTATTCACAAGCGCGATACTTCCAGCGGAATCGACCATGACCAGCGCGTCGGGCGAGACGTCTAGCAACGTGAGGAGGGATGTCCAGCTTCCCTCCCCCTGCAGAGGGACGCTGGGTGCGCGTGGAGAATGAAGTGATCGTGTGTCGGGGATCACGGAGCGCCCGTTGTCTGTTCCTCGCGCCTTCCGAACATCATCCTCGTTCATACGCCGCTCCTTTCGAGCTTGACCACATATAGATCAGCCCCGGATTGGGGAGAGATACCACCGTGCGGTCTACGATGAGAAAGAACAAGGTCGCGAGCACTGTCCCAACCAACAGCCCCACTGTACCAGGATAGGGTGTCTGCGGCCACCAGACCACTGCGGCGCTCACCTGTGCGATACGGGGAGAACTCCAGATGGCACGTGTGCGTTGTACAACCTGTTTCATCGAGACTGGGAATGCCATCGCGCTCTCTCCCGCTTTTGTGACCTGATTGTGATACCAACGCCTTGTTCGTGATTTGAATGTGAGTGTTTCTCATTTATAATCAATCACAAGCTCTCATTTATAATAAACCACAAGGACGGGGCAAAACAAGAGTAGACATGGTATGTGGGGGGCCGATGATTATCTCACCAAGCCCTTTAGTAAGGAAAGAGCAATGAAAAGGACGATACACAATGAAGCGCTCGCCTTGTTGCAGCAGAGCAAGCAGGCACAGCCCATACTCATTACGGACGCCCAGTTGACCGGATTGCCAGAACCAGTGCAGCGCTATCTCCGCTATGCAGGAGTGGTGGGCAAAGCACCCATTCGCACAGTTTGTCTCAAACAACAAGGTTGGATGCGACAACAACCAGGTCAAAAGTGGATGCCGCTGGATGCAGAACAATACGTCACGACGAAGCCTCCTGCATTCCTGTGGCACTGCGTGATGCGGCCTTTTCCGCTTGTCTGGGTCTCGGCCACGGATCAGTTCTCCGAGGGCCACGGCTCCATGCGCATCAAGCTCTTGTCCGCCATCCCCCTGGGTAATGCTCGTGGGCCAGAGATGGACCAGGGCGAGTTGCAACGCTACCTGCTTGAAATGGCCTGGTTCCCGACGGGCTGGCTCTCCGATGCCATCGAGTGGCAAGCCCTTGATACCCACTCAGCCAGGGCCACCATCCATCAGCAAGGCGTGACGGCTTCAGGGGTGCTGCATGTGAATGAGCAAGGCCAGCTGACCCGTCTGACGGCGCAACGCTATAGGGAAGAGCGAGGCCACTACCAGCTCGAACCCTGGACGGCTCAGTCCAATGAGTATCAGGAGGTAGAGGGGATGCGCATCCCGACGAAGAGTGAAGTCACGTGGCATCCCGCCTCCGGGGATTTCACCTGGTTCCGTTTCAAGATCACCGAGATCGAATACGACCAATCGGGAAGGGTGACCAGGTTATGAGGCGAGTTTCATTGTGATGCAATTGTGATATTCCTACTCTTTCTGTGCTGTTTTTGTGAGACTGGTGATACTATAATAAACCACGAGTACAATGCCTCGCAAGCAGGCGTACTCGATCATGAATACGTTCAGGAGACGATATGGGAAAGCAGGACGAACAAAGGGATGATCCTCTCGCACCTGAGGTGACAATGGAATTACTCAAGGCTGAACTGCTGGCAACGGTGAGCCACGAACTGCGCAGCCCGCTTGCATCCATCAAGGGTTATACCTCAACGCTTTTGCGTCATAGCCGACGTATATCTTCTGAAGAGCGGCAAGAGTTCTTATTGGCGATTGCAGAAGCCTGCAATCGCCTGGAAACCAGCATCAATCGCCTGCTGGAAATGTCGGAATTAGAGATAGGGACCATTCGTATCGAGCGTGCTCCCACCAATGTGGCCCACCTTGCGCGCGAGGCTATGACCGCCGTTGAGCAACGTGTAGCAGCCCGTCCGCAGAATATGTTCAGCTTCAATCTGCGTCTGGTCGATGTCCCAAGCTCGTCTGAACCCGGTGAGTATGTGATTATGGCTGATCAGCGCCGCCTGCGAGAGGTGCTGGACCGCTCGTGAACAAGCCGATGTCAAAGCTCCTGTCCACGTCCTTGAAATCTGTGTCTGTGATAATGGGCTGGGTATTCCTCCCCAACACCTCGACCGCATCTTTGAGCGCTTTCACCGCGTGGACAATGGCTTGACCCGTGAGGTGAGTGGCCTCGGGCTTGGTCTGCCGATCTGCAAACGCATTATTGAGCTTCATCAGGGCAGCATCTGGGCCGAGAGCTGCTCGGCTGGTGGAAGTGCATTTCATCTCCTGCTCCCTGTCGAAGAAGAAGATGAGATCCCGACACACCTTGCTGGTGCAATATTACATTAAAGGAGAGTTTTTGCTATGCCTGTAAAGAAAACGACCATCGTGGCTGCCGATGATGATCCGCAGCTGCTGCGCCTGATGACGCGTAACCTCCAGTTTGAAGGCTACGAGGTCATCCCGGCAAGCAATGGCCAGCAGGCCCTCGAAGAGATTGAAGAGCAGGTGCCTGATCTTGTGCTACTCGATGTGATGATGCCCAAGATGGATGGCTTTACCGTCTGCCAGCGCGTGCGGGAATTTTCTACCGTGCCGATCATCATCGTGACTGCGCGTGGGCAGGACCAGGACAAAGTCCGGGGCCTGGATCTAGGGGCCGATGACTATCTGACCAAGCCATTCAGCGTGGACGAATTGCTGGCCAGAGTGCGCGCGGTGCTGCGGCGCGCCCAATTTGCCACAAGCGAGCATGCGAATGCCGTACGCTCCATGGCCACCATCGGTGATCTCACGCTCGACTACGCGCAGCACCTGGTCACGCTGTCCGGCAAAGAGGTGCCGCTCACACCGATAGAATACCGCATCCTCGCGTACCTGGCGCAAAACGTGGGGCGCGTCTTGACGCAGGACCTCTTGCTTGAGCACGTCTGGGGCGCAGAATACCTGGGCGAAAGCCACATGCTGCAGGTCAATATGAATCGCTTACGCCGCAAACTGGAGGCTGACCCCACTCATCCGCGCTACCTGCTCACCAAAGTAGGCGTGGGCTATTCCCTGGCTGCTCAACCCGCCGCGCAAGACGCCCAATGACGCGTGAAGGGGAAGAAGGAAGAGTATCAAGATGTTGAAGATGTTTGACTTGTATCGAGCGGCAGGCACTTGCAGGTTTCTCGTCCTCAAAAGAGGAATGTACTGCCGGAAGCGAAGCAGAAGGGCCGACGGACAGAGGGAAGGTGTCGCGATGAACACACGGCAGTATAAGTACGAGGTGGTCCCGTATCCGAAACTCCGGCGCGTACTGGAGATCATGTATCCTTCGGTCAAACGCAAGCCCATGATCCATGGCTTGCTCGAAGTCGATGTGACCAGGGTGCGCGCTCACCTTAGGGACCACAAAGCGAAAACCGGGGAGTCCCTGTCGTTCACGGCGTTCATCATCACTTGTTTGGCGCGAGCGGTCGCGTAAGCGTCGAGTATAGTCATCTTTGTCAATCCTCCCTTATGTTATTTCACTTCTCGTAAAAAGAGTACGCTCAGGACAAGGCTCACCACGACAATGGCAGCAATAAATAGCTCTACGCCAAGGCTCGCTGCAAGACCTTTACTGCTCGCGGCAAATTGCGCTGCTACGATCCCAATTCCCGTGAGTATGTTAAACACCAGCAAAGGAATCGCTAATATATAGCCCAAAAGCTTTCTTCTCCACAGCAAGATTGCGGTGATGATCATGGCAGGTAAATAGAGTCCTAAATCCAAGACGTGAACAGGACTTGTAAGCAAGCCACTTTCCATCACAGTTTGCGGAATCTTCCCTGTCAAAAGCGCTGGGATATCCTCGCTTAACCACAGCAAGGCAAACAGGACGGCGACCAGCAGTAAAAAAACACTCACCGGTCTTGCTTTGGTAGTGGCAGCAAAGGAGGGTTGAAGATTGTCCAGATGCAGATGCATCAAGCTGCCAACCAGCGTATAAAAGGACAAGCCAACGATCGCCACATACACCAAAAACAGGCTGTTAAAGTGGATAGCAAAAGCATAGATGATGTACGGATAAATCAGAGCTATTAATATCCCAATCCAGACCAGGAATGCCTTGACTGATCCTTTGCTGACGAAATAGACCGCAATGAAAAGCGCAGCGGCAGCGACAATATTAGCGATGTCCTGGCCATATGCCTGTACGGTCCAGGACATCGTTTCCCTGGCGTAGAGACTGTTGAGAAAGAGTCCTGCGCTGCTTGCAATCAGCACCAGGAAGGCAAGGAGAACGGATAACCAGAGAGCAGTCTTCGAGATTCTCATGCTGTATCTCCCACACGACAGATGATGCCTGACGAAGGTTTCCTGGTGATTACCCACATCTTTTTGATGATGAGGATAAGCCTGGAACACAAGTACTCAGGCTCGTGAAAACTATGACGCGAGCAAAGAAGCCAGGCGAGATGCCTCACCTGGCTGGTGTGGACAGCTTTGCTGTCTTTTCCATGCTTCATGAGGCGTGACTGGCATGCCTGGTGAGAAAGCTATGATAGCGATACTCAGTCATCCACAGGTAGGTAGCCAGTCCAAAGATCGCCAGGCCGAGCGCAAAGTAGAAGACTTGTAGTCCAGCCATTAAGGGAAGCCCATTTCCCGCTTTGCTGTCGACACTCGCTGCCTCCACCACTTCGAAGCCAACCATGAAGATGCCAGCAACCACCGAGATGAGCACCGCCCATTCACGATGGATGAACACGGTTACTGCGGCCACGCCCATACCTCCTCCTACAACAATTGCTAGCACCAGGCCAGGGATGGTGTAGTCGCTAAAAGGCGTGCCTTGCAGCCAGGCTACGGGTATCCCCTGTGCAAACGTTCCTGTCAGAAGAGCTATGCCCCCCGCAACAGCACCCAGTGCGACAAATGCTTCTAATACGACGAGTGCGATAC
>MNIY01000162.1 GCA_001919995.1 Ktedonobacter sp. 13_1_20CM_4_53_11 | reverse complement strand
CCTTCAAGACACCCATGAGGGCGACAACCATTTCGAGAGAGCGTTCCATGCACACGCTCACCAGTACATCCGGTCCTACCCCCAACATCTGAAGTGTATGGGCCAGCACATTAGCTCGCCGGTTCAACTCTCTATAGCTAAGTTCGTTGCCTTCGAATACTACTGCTGTAGCCTCTGGAGTCTGCTGCACCTGCGACTCAAACAACTGGTGGATGCACAGGTTCGCTGGATAGTCACTCTTCGTATCATTCCATTCAACCAGGAACTGCTGCTGCTCTGTTTCTGTTAGCAGCGGTAAGTCCACAAGTCGCTGCTCAGGATGAGTGACGATGCCTTCGAGCATCGTGCGGAAATGCTCTGCCATACGAACAATCGTAGTAGCATCAAACAGATCCACATTGTAGCGAAAATCAGCAACGAGCGAACCCTGTTCCTCAGATATTCTCAGTGACAGATCAAAGGGTGCTCCTTGTTGTCCTATAAGGAGTGGTTCTAGCCTCAGCCTTTCCTGGATAAGGCGTGCCGCTGTTTCGCCTTGCCAAGGGGATGCTCTGTCTTGCTCCTCGTGTTCGCGCTGCTTGTCCCAGACAAACATGATCTGGAAGAGCGGTGAGTAGCTGGCGTCTCGCTTCGGTTGAAGCCGCTCTACCAACAAAGGGAACGGATAATCTTGATGTTCAAGCGCTGCAATTACCTTATGGCGTACCTGACCAAGCAGCCCTTTGAAGGTAAGATCGTCGGCAAAGTGTGCTCGTAAAACAACAGGATTTGCAAGATAGCCCACGATTTTCTGCAGGTCTGCTCGGCTTCGACCTGCCATCGTGGTACCTATACGAATATCATCCTGGCCTGTATGGCGAAACAGCAAGGTCTCAAATGCCGCCACAAAGACCATGTACAGGGTCGCCTTCTCGCTCTGCGCAAGCGCCTTGAGTTGTTTGGAAAATGCCTCACCCAGTTCGATGACGTGTGAAGCTCCACGATATGTCTGGACTGGTGGTCGCGGCCTATCGACTGGCAGGTTCAAAAGAGATAACTCTCCGGCCAGTTCTTGTCGCCAGTATGTCCAGAGTCGCTCACCTTCTGGGCCCGCGAGCATTTCTGCTTGCCACTGCACATAGTCTGTATATTGCGGAGCATATACCGGGAGCGGTGCCGGTACTCCGGTTCTTTCTGCTGCATACAGCACACAGAGCTCCTCAATGAGGAGATCAAGCGACCAGAAGTCTAAAGCGATGTGGTGGGCAGTCAGCGAAAGAATGTAATCCTGCGCTCCCCGCACATACACCTTGATGGGTAGTACGGGCCCTTTTTCCAGGTCAAACGGGAGATCTCCTTCTTCCTGTAGTCGCGAATTCAGTTGTTCCCGGCTCCATGTAGAAGCGTCTATTACCTCAAATGGAACAGGGTGCTGGGGGTGAAAGTGCTGAACGGGCTCGCCATTCTGTAAAGTATATGTCGACGTCAGAATAGGGTGGCGTTGCATTAGTGCGCGAGCTGCACGTTGCAGTGCCGAAATATCCAGGACGGAATGAATGGTTGCTGCGTAAAGCAGGTTGTAAGCCGTGCTCTCCGGTGCGAGCTGGTACAGAAACCATAAAGCTCGCTGGCCGCGAGAAAGTGGAAACTCCTCAGGGTCCGCTTGCCTCGTAGTCGCCCCTGTCTTCGCTTTTTCCCGTAGCAACTGCGCAAGATACGCTCGCTTTTGCACAGGTGAAAGATCAGTACTGCTTTTAGCAGTGTCACTCATAAGTTCCCCCGCTTTTCTAACATCTCACTAGACAACAAATCTACTTCCTCATCCTGAAGTGATCTGGCCGTCTTCTTCATGATGAGAGCTGATCGAGCAACGCGGTTATTTCCTCATCGGAAAGTTGATCTAACTGCGTCAGTAATTGTTCAGCCTTTTGCGGGCTGATCTCGCTGATTGTGCCGTTTCGATCATTTCCTCTCTCACTTGCGCTCTGTGGCTCTATGAGCAGAGGAAGCATCGACTGTGAGGAGGGCGTTTGTGCGAGCTGCTCAAGGAGCTGAGCGGCGAATTGGGCAATGCCGGGTTCCTGAAGAAAAGCTGTGATGGGAACCTGGACCTGCAGTTCTTCTTCGATCCAGTTCTTCAGTTCTAAAGCCGCCAAAGAGTCGAGTCCCAGGCTGTTGAACGGTCGCTGGACATCCAATAGAGAGGGCGAAAGTTTCAGTACTCTGGCTATCCTTCCACGTATATACTCCTCAAGCAATCGCTGGCGTTCTGCTGGTTCGACAAGAAGGAGTTCCTCACGCATCCGTCTACCATTGCCTACCACTGTTTGAGGTTCCTGCTCTGGCGAGAGCTCTTCCTGTTTCCCATGCTCGCTCGTCTCAAAGGATGATGTTTCTCCCTCGCTTTCTTCGGCAGAGAGAGTCCATTCTCCCACCATGTCTAGAACTCGTGCTAAAAACTTTTCCCGGCAAGCATTGCGCTGGGGTTTGCCGCTGGAGGTCTTGGGAATGCTCCCCACTTTGACGAGGGCGACAGCATAGACTTGCAATTCATGTTGTCTTGCCACCGCCTGGCGGATAGCTCCAACCACCTCCTCTACATCCAGATTCCTGAACTGCCGCTCGACTTCGTGAACAATCACCAGCCGCTCTTCACCCAACACATCAATCGAAAATGCTATGCCACCACTGGGCCGCAAGGCTGGATGGCTCTCTTCTACAGTCAGTTCGATATCCTGGGGATAGTGGTTACGTCCTCGAATGAGGATCAAGTCTTTGATGCGACCAGTCACGAACAACTCACCATCCTGCAAAAATCCCAGGTCGCCGGTGCGCAGAAAAGGCCCTTCTCCGGTACTAGCCAGGCGCGCCCGGAACGTCTGCTGCGTCTCCTCAGCTCTCTGCCAGTAACCCTGCGCGATGCTCGGACTGGAGACCCAGATCTCGCCTATTTCGTCAGGGAGACATGGGATGCACGTTTCTGGATTGACGATCATGATTTTCAAACCCGCAGGTGCATGGCCACTGCCCACAAACGTTTGCGACTTTTCGGGCTCAGTAGTACTGTTCGATCCGGTCACGACGACCTGGTTCTGGGCCAGCGCTGTTGTCTGCAACGTGCGCACGGTCGGCAACGCTGCTTTGCGCGCGCCGCTGACAAACAGCGTTGCCTCGGCAAGCCCATAGCAGGGAGTAAATGCCTCCAGGCGGAAACCACAGGGGGCAAACGCTTCTGCAAAACGCTCCATGGTTTCCTGGCGGATGGACTCGGCGCCATTAAAGGCGGTAGTCCAATTGCTTAGATCAAGTTCCGCCTTCTGCTCAGGAGTGATCTTACGCACGCAGAGGTCATAGGCAAAGTTTGGTGCGGCGCTCGCCGTAGCTCTCGTGCGAGAGATTGCCTGTAACCAGCGGATAGGGCGTTGCAGAAATGCTGCCGGTGACATGATGGTAATCTTTATACTGGCATAAATAGTCTGGAGGGCCATACCTATCAGCCCCATATCGTGGTAGAGTGGCAGCCAGCTCACACCTCGAATCTCAGGACTTAGTTCAAAATGTTGAGAGATGAGTGCCGCATTGTGCAGGAGGTTGCCATGCGTGACCATCACTCCCTTCGGCATGCCTGTAGAGCCTGAGGTGTACTGGAGAAAAGCGAGCGTATCGCTGTCAACCGCCAGGTCGTGCCATCGCTCTGCCAGGATAGGGTTGATGGTGTCGGTGGTGACCAGGGGCACTGCCTGCAATTCCTGGGCCTGTACAAAAACACTCTCAACCAGAGATAAGAGCGATGAGGTGGTGAGAATGACTGCAGGCTGAACATCACGAATGATGGCCTGTACCTTTTCCAGGCTGCGTCTTGTCCGAGTTTGTGGAGGATAGGTCGGAACCGCGATAACTCCACCGTACAGACAGCCGAAAAAGGCTGTGATAAACTCAAGGTCGGAAGGATAGACAAGCAGAGCCCGCGATCCAAACTCTACATGTTGCTGGAGCCACGCACCAATAGCACGGGACCGGCGATCCAGGTCACCATAGGTCAAACGGTCGCCTTCTACTTCTCCATCGATCAGGAAAGTATACGCTTCCCTTTCAGGATGTTGGTGCGCTCTGCGGTGAAGAAGTTCTACGAACGTAGAAGCCTCAAGGAATGGGTCTAAATGGCTATTGTTCAATCGATAATACTATTCCTACTTTAATACAAGGTGTGAAACTACAAAAACCTACGCCGCACGCCAATTTGTCTTGTCACCTTCTTCCCAAAGAATATATTACTTCTTATTAACTTGTCAAGAATTCGTATTCCGAATTGAGTCACGAAAAATCTTACTTTGGCTGAAATGTTGCCTCATGAGAAAATTCGGCTTGACCCTCACAGGTGAATAAGATATAGTGAGACAAACCGGGTGCTGACTTCAAACAGTCCCTCCACCCCGATACTTTTTTCAGGTGAAAAACATGACAACCAGGCAAAGCAAAAGCATCCACCTTGGCTTACTGTTCCATAATCACCAGCCGGTCGGCAACTTCCCCTGGGTCTTCCAGCAGGTCTACGAGGAAGCCTACTTACCCATGATCGAGGCGCTGGAACGTCACCCTGAAGTACGCCTCTCGTTGCACTATACCGGCTCGCTCCTTGATTGGATGGAAGAAGCGCAGCCCGCATTCCTGCTACGCCTCGCGCTACTGGTGAAGCGCCAACAGGTGGAGATAGTGAGCGGCGGCTACTATGAACCTATCCTCCCCTCTATACCAGATACAGACAAAGTCGCACAGATACGTCGTCTTACCGAACGCATCCAGCGCGTCTTTGGGACAAGGGCAACTGGCATGTGGATTGCCGAACGCGTTTGGGAGCCTGATTTACCAAAGTTTCTGAGAGAAGCCGGGATAGACTGGACAATCCTCGACGATGTGCATTTTAAGAATGTTGGTTTAGAGGACCACGATCTCCTTGGCTACTATGCCACTGAGGACCAGAGCACCACCCTCAAGCTGTATGCAACCAGCAAATCCCTGCGCTACACTATTCCCTGGCGTCCGGTCAGAGAGGCTATTGAAAATTTGTATTCCCTGGCAACCTCTGATGGAAGGCGCATCGCCGTCATGGGCGATGATGGTGAAAAGTTTGGCAGCTGGCCCGGGACCAGGTCCTATTGTTGGGGCTCAGACAGCAAACCAGGATGGACCGAAGAGTTTTTCACCGCGCTTGAGCAAAACGCTGCCTGGCTGCACACTATTCCCCTGGGAGAATATGCACGCAACTATCCCGCGTTAGGCCGTATCTACATTCCCACGTCATCTTATATCGAAATGACCGAGTGGGCGCTGCCACCACGTAAGTCGTACGCCTTCGGCAAACTCTTGCATCACTTAGAAGAGGAGAAACGCCACGACATTCTGCAATTCATGCGCGGTGGCTTCTGGCGCAACTTCCTGGTGCGTTACCCTGAGATAAACAACCAGCATAAAAAAATGTTGCGTGTCCATCAAAACGTGTATGATGCTGGTGCTACGCCCGAGACTGGCATTATTCAATTGTGGAAGGCACAGGCCAACGACACCTACTGGCATGGCCTCTTCGGCGGTATCTATATGGGACATGTGCGTTCTGCTATCTACCACCACCTCATTAAAGCAGAAAATGCCGCCGACCGCGCGCGTTTTGGAGCCATACACTGGCAACGCTACGAGTTCACCGATTTTGATCGTGATAGCCAGAACGAACTGATCGTTGAAAGCAACCAGCAAAACCTCTATATCGATCCACAGCGCGGAGGCACACTTTTTGAGTGGGATATGCGCAGGAGCATGCATAACCTGCTTTCCGTCATGACGCGCCATGAGGAAAGTTATCATGAAACCTTGCGCCAATTTGAGCAGGAACGCCGGCAGCAGGAAGCATACATCACGCATCAATTGCACTCACAGCAAGGACACATACTGGCAAGTGGTGAGCCGATCTCCCCCCATACCACCGTTCGTACGAAAGAGGCAAACCTCGATAAGTACCTCGTCATCGACCCATACCGTCGTAATAGCCTGATTGACCATTTCCTTGCTCCCGGCATCACCTTAGAGCATTTCGCGCAGGTGCGCTACGAAGAGCAGGGAAATTTCGTCCAACTTCCCTATGAAACTATGGTAAAACATGATTCCAGTGGTATCACCATCACCCTGGCACGCGATGGACAGGTTAAACGTCCCGGAGCGCTCGGACCTCTTCCGGTCCACCTGCAGAAAACGCTTTTCATTCCATTAGGCGATGAGAATCTGATCGTGCGCTACACTATCCACAACAAAGGACAAACACGTCTCCAGACACGCTTTGCCTGCGAGTGGAATGTTCATTTATTAGGTGGAGGCGGTAACGACCAGGCATATTACCGGGTCGAGGGGCACAAGCTCGAGAACGGCCGGTTCGATAGTACGGGTGAGGTCCCACAGGTCCAGCAATTTCATATCGGTAATAGCTGGATAAAGCAGGACATCGGGTTCTCCCTGGATGAGCCAGCGACACTCTGGCGATTTTCCATTGAAACGGTAACCGGATCGGAGGCCGGCTTCGAGCGCAACCACCAGGGAAGCTGTCTTACCCTCCTCTGGCCCCTGCTGCTCGAAGCCAATCAAAGTTGGAACGTAACGATCACCTGCACCGGAACCAGCGCATCGTAAAAAGGATAGCAACAAATGAGAAATGTGCTTGCACTACAAAACTATTGGGATGACCCACCAGGCTACCTTGGCGAAATTATGGAAGAATTCGGCATCCCTTACGACACAGTCAAAGTTGATGAAGCGCCTATGCCAGATCCCACCGGGTACAGTGCGGTCATTTCCTTGGGTGGCCCCCAGAACGCCAATGCCCATGAGAAATATCCGTACCTGCTACAGGAAAAAGAGCTCCTGCGTTCTATCGTTCAATTGGATATTCCTTATCTCGGCATCTGCCTGGGTGGTCAGTTGCTCGCCAGTGCCTTGCAGGCTCCTGTCACCCGTCATCATACAACCGAGATAGGGTTCTTCGAAGTGCAGTTGACAGGTGAAGGGAAGCGTGATCCTCTCTTCCATGGTCTACCAGGTTACCAGCAGGTCATACACTGGCATGAAGATATTTTTGATCTCCCCCGCGGAGCAGTCAGACTCGCCACCAGCGAAACCACGTCCAATCAGGCATTTCGCGTTGGGCATCGAGCCTATGGGCTGCAATATCATATTGAGGTAACGCCAGACATATTCGATATCTGGTTTGGCCAGGAAGACTTGATACAAAATTTGAGCCAGGCACTGCTTCCAGATACAATCGACATGATTAAGCAGGAGCAAGCAGATCGCTACCCGCTCTACCGTGAACATTCGCGCATCCTCTTTGAGAATTTCTTGAAGATCAGCGCATGTTTATAGCAGGCCACGCTCACAATTTCATGAGTTTTTTTCGCCCACGTGCTTTATCCCTTTTCATTACACCTTCATATCTGATATACTGGCACAAATATAACTCATAATTTTTTTTCGCATCACAACACTCAAATAACATGAGGTGTGGGAGTGGGCATTACTAAGGAGCACCCGACGAAGATGTCGCAACATAGGACCAGTCGACGTAATCATATTACTATTGGAGCTAACCCCTCTGAGCTAACACCCTTTACATTCGCACGCCATACGATAGCGTGTGAACGTCATCCCCATCGCAACGAGGATAGCCTCATTACCGACGAGCAAAGCGGTTTGGCTGCCGTATTTGATGGTGTCGGAGGAAGCGCGGCCGGAGAGATCGCCTCGCAAACAGCCGCTCAAGCTGCACGGAAAGGTTGGAAACGCCTGCTGCAGCGCGTACAAAAAGGGCGCCGCGTACAGGGTTTTCTCCAGGATTGTAGCGAGGTCAATCTTTGTACTATCCTCGAACAACTTATCATCGAAGCGGATGAGTTGGTTCGTTCGGAGGGAGCACATCGAGCCGGGACGAACGACCTCGCGACTACTGTAGCCATTGCTGCACTCTGTCGCCCATCCAAAGCAAAGGGCTATACAATGGTATTCGCTCATGTCGGTGATAGCCGTATCTACTTATTGCGAGCCAACGAGCCACTTAAACGCCTGACCAGTGATGATGGATTACTGGCGAAGTTGGTTGAAAACCAGGTAGTCAACGATACAGACGCGTTCCGCATCGATCAAGCCATGCGCGCTGAACAATTATCGGATACGGAATACAGCTATTTCCGGCTGCGAGGTGGTATTACCCAGGCGCTGGGTGGCCCATTGCCCCCAACTATTCACACGAACAAGGTCGCGATCTACCCTGGTGACCGCATCCTCCTCTGTACCGATGGTATCCATGACAATTTGATAGACGAAGAGATTGAACACATTTTGCGGACAGGGGCACGTACCACCGCCGCTCGCCTGCTTATCGAACATTCTATTCGTCGCTCCCACGAAGAACGCGAACTCACCGTGCGAGCAAAACCTGACGATATGAGTGCCGTCGTCATGACCTGCCGCTTCTGATACTGTGAGACAGCCAGGATAATCAGCAGAACCCCTCCCTTCCACTGAGTTTCCTCTCTTCCTATCCCAAAAGTACCACTTCATATCATCCTTTTGCATATCCGGCACTCCGGTATGCTACACTCCTAAAGAAGCAATGGGGGGCAGGGGACGGCTGTCCCCTGGCGGAGCACGCGGCTCTTCACTTTGACCAATAGTGTCCCCGCACTGATCTCCCCCTTAAATGCGCCGCCGAAGGCAGTAATGGGAAAAGAACCGCATAGTTACCATTACTCGTCAAAATACACGTCAGGAGGATCTTCGTTCTTGTGGCTAAAAGATTCCAGTTTCTTATAGGACTACTCATCATGGTCTTACTCGCTGGATGCGGCTCTCAAAAAAACGCTCAGAATACACAATCACAACCTCTCACAAGCGACAGCGTACATATTGTGCAGGAGCAAAGGCCCACTCCGACGCCACAACTTTCGATTCTCACGCATGTAACGACTCCAACACTAACGCCAACATCTACGAAATCTCCATCAATTCCCCCCTCTTCGCCTCCCAAAAATATCTCAAGTTCGGGCTCGGGACCAGCTCCTTACGGGCCACCACCACCACTGACAACAGAAGAGACTCAATTGACTCAGCAGCTTTTTGCGCTGATCAATCACGACCGTGCCGTCCGTGGCCTCTACGCATTTACCTGGAATACGATCCTGGCCGGAGGTGCTCGACTGCACAGCTGGAATATGGTTCACTGTGGCTTCAGCCATACCTGCCCCGATGGGCTCAATCAATGCACCCGCATCGCTAACGAAGGCTTCGCCGGCTTTTCGGACTGCGGCGAGAATATCGGCCTCGCCGGACCCTATCCGAATGCCTGGGCTGGTGTCTATAGTGTCCAGGAAAGCATGATGAACGAGGGTCCAACGGGCTGGCACTTCATTCACCTGACCAGCACCACGCTCCACCGTCTCGGCGTTGGGATCTTCGTGGATTCCAGCGGCATGATCTGGTTCACCGAGGATATGGTGAGCTGAAAAGGGATTAGAAGGCTGTCTGCTTCGATTTGACCATTCCCATCTAACTGCCGACATTTTCGAGCAGCAAAGTTCCTCTCGCAAATAAGACTCCCAGGCTGTAGAATAACTATGAAGGAGGCGTATTTGGACATGTTGACCAACATCCCCATCATTTTTATTCCTGGCACGAGTGGAAGTTCGCTTGATACGAGCACACGTTTCAGGCATGAGTTTCCAGGTGATACTCACACCTTCCCCGAGGTCTGTGAGAGTTGTCCGCTAGGTGTGGCAGTACACAACGATGAACTGTTTGATTACAGACCTGGACCGTTCGATATTACCAAGCCGTGGGCCTACGACCCCGCGGGTCCACGTGTCTGGATCGGTCCAGAAGCCGTTGGATACTTAGTAGCTGATGATGTGAACGCTAACCGGGGCAACCATTACTTCGATGTCCTCAAATATGACGATCACGGGCACAACACCGTATTTGCGCAGATAGGCAGCGGCACTGTCCTGCAACAAGTCAATCTCGCACCCGGTGGCATTCTCAACCAACCCATCTATAAGCCGCTGCTTGACTTTCTTACCGGTGCTCCTCCAAACGGTCTCGGCAGACCGCTGAACAGCGGAGCCAATGGCCTCTACCTCTTCCCCTACGATTGGCGTGCTGATCTACCTGATCAGGCGGCGCGCCTGGAAGCATTTGTGGACACCGTCCTCTCTCGCCCCGAAGTGCAGGCTGCACATGTGCAAAAGGTGGTGCTTCTCACGCATAGCCTCGGGGGTCTTATCAGCCGAGCGTACTACCTCTCATCCCCCTCCAAAGTGGATCAAGTGATCAGTATTGCTAGTGGCTTCGGAGGCGTCATCTTGCCGCTGAAAATTCTCACCATGGGCGATACCTGGGGCTTTGGGATAGGTTTTGGAGCATTGACCGTGGGCTTTACTGAGTGGGAGACGCAAGCCCTTGCCCAGAATTGGGGCACTGCCTACTTTCAACTCCCAAGTTCTGATCTGTGGTTCTCCGATGATGGTGCGATATTCGATCGCTCCTATATTCGAGATGAACGCCAGCCACTTCCACACTCTCACCAGGCCAGTATGAGCTGGATTCAACTCCATAACAATGCCGCACTTACCACCCGAGCTGAAAGTTTCTTTACCAGCACCAGCCCTTCCCTGGATGACTTTCGAGCAGGAACGGGCTCTATCCCGCACCATCGTATCATCAGTAAAGGAAGAATGGATACCGTTGTCGCCATTCGCATCTATACTGGAACTTCGGATGCCTGTCAGTTTGCTATGCAGACAGGTCTGCCTGTGAACCCTGCCGAGTGTGTCCCTATCACCCGCTACGAACCTATTCATGGTGATGGCGACTCGACAATTCCTTATCATGGTTTGTTGGGAACTATAGCTCCCAGTGAGGACCGCATCTACGTATTGGACAATGTCAATGACCACATCGAGCATTTCGCGCTCACGACAAGGCCGGAGGTGCATAACCTGATCGCGTCTTTACTCGATGGTTCAGTTACCAACCAGACGCAGGTGGCCGCAATTTTCCAGTCACCTGGCACTGTCACTGAATTACTATAAAACCGTTCAGGAAGGATGTGTCTCATGGAAGAGATTACTGGAACACAGTCCCAAAATACGGATCATCAGACAAGCGGCCTCTTCAGTGCTGATCGCTGGCTGTTGAGGGTGAGGGGTGATGTGCAGGTAGAAATTGTGGATGACCAGGGCCGCCGCATTGGTCCCTTTCTCGAGCGGGAGGACAG
>MNIY01000160.1 GCA_001919995.1 Ktedonobacter sp. 13_1_20CM_4_53_11 | reverse complement strand
ACAGGGGATTTTCTAGCAACGATCCATAACCATCACGTGGGGTGGGGCCGGTATTTTGAATACCCCTGGCAATTACTAGCCGATGCGTTCAGTCATCCCCGATCTCCCGATCCTATAGACTGGAATTTCTGGCTGCTGAATGTTATTGTGATACTTGTTTTCCTCGGCTTCACCATCTGGTCATTCCGCAGACTCCCCATAATTTACGCACTCTATACGTTTGTCATGGTCCTCATGCCGCTTTCAACATCCAGTATTAACAGCATTAGCCGCTATTACCTGGTTATTTTCCCCGCATTTATCCTCCTGGCCTTGTGGAGCGATCGCGACAAAAAACCGGCACGCCATTTCCTGGTTCTAAATCTCTTTGCCGCTTTGCAGGCTGTTTTGATGATCTTCTTCGTGCTGGGCCTGCCACTCATCGCCTGAGAAAACGTGGGGAAAAGTAAATGCTGGCGCAGCTCGAAGCATCCATTGTTTCGCCCTGCGCAGCGCAAATGCAGTACAGCGTGACCACTTCCTTGAGGTGCTCAAGGCAGAAACGCTCAAAAATACCGTGGCTCCCTGTTTTATCTCTCTCATAGTCGTTTCTTTTTATTGATTCTTACATTAATGCTATTCCAATGACCATCTAATGATTCAATTCCTGAAACTACGTCAACGATTTCTTCCAAATTTTGTAAGCCTTCTTTTGTCAAATATTGGACTTCTGAAGACTTTTGAAATGTCTCAACACTCACTGCTGAGACCATTTTTGACCAATAGCCAAATCGTGAGTCTCATATAGGAAATTTGGCCTATATTTCAACGTGTATCATTGTATTTCATACTATACACATGTTATCATACACCTGTTCCCCACTAAGTTATGCTTTCGAAAGCGCATGTCTGTGCGCTCGTGTGCGTACATGTGTGGAACAAAACTGCTTGCGGAGGTTTGCAAGTTATCACTAGAAAGATGGTATATGCAAACATATCAGCACATCTCGATGTTCTTACATCGGTACGTCAAAGGAAGTCTCGTAGGAAAGTTTAGTATTGGCGTCGTTCTTGGCCTGCTCCTGTTTGTCGCAACATTCGTTGTGAATGTCCCTGGAGCAAGCGCACATGCAAACTATGGATGCTCAAACGCTTACACTGTTGTGAGTGGTGACACACTCAGTAGGATCGGTTATCGCTATGGCACAGGGTGGTCAGCGCTTGCATCCTACAACCATATTGCCAATCCCAATCTGATCTATGTTGGTCAGACTATCTGTATTCCTGCGAGTGGAGCAGACAGCTATGCCCCGGCGCAGGGACCGGTGGTAACCCCCTATGTTGCTCCACAGCCAGCGCCAGCCGCTAACGGTAGCGTCGCAGCTATGATTTACCAGGTATTTGGTCCTTATGGGTCAGCGGCTATCAATGTTGCGAGCTGTGAGTCCGGCCTGAATCCCGGTGCTTACAATCAGTCGGGCGCCTCTGGCGTCTTCCAAATAATGCCAGGTACATGGGCAGGGACCTCAGAAGCAGGTGCATCGCCCTTTAATGCCTATGCAAATATTGTAGCAGCCCACCAGATTTTTGTACGCGATGGTTATAGTTGGGGAGAATGGACCTGTAAGCCCTAGCGTTGCCAGGAATGACAGGTCTGTAAAGAAATCCACAACCTTCGCGCCTCCTAAGCAGTAGGAAAATATGAAGCCCCGGAGTTGACAAGACTCCGGGGCTTCTGCACAATATCTATACCGAGAAGCAAGTGCAGGTAGAGGAGAGTCATAACGGGAGTAGCCTTAACTCTTGACTTTATACTTTTGGAACAAACTTTACAGAAATCTTACACTTCCTTCAGCTTCCTCTTATCAAAGCTCGCTATAATAATAGTATCATTAAGGAGGAGAACACATGGCTATCAATACACCTCGAGGCAATGCTATCCGTATCGTACCGCTCTATGTGCCTGGTGCACCCTTACCCACGACCGCGAATCTCACTTATCGTGGTGGCCCGTTGCTGAGCAATGCTCAGGTCTTCACGGCCTTCTGGGGAACGGCCTGGCAACAGACACCACAGAGTAATTCCATTCAACAGCTGAACGATTTCTTCGATTACATCCTGACCAGTTCGCTAATCGATCAACTGGCTGAGTACAGTACTCAGACGCAGACCATTGGTCATGGCAGTCGCATTGGTACAGCCACGGTCACCACATCAGACCCGGGTCAGTCAGTAACCGACGCGGCCATTCAGAATATGCTCCAAAACGAAATTGCCAACAATGCTGCTTTCCCGCAGCCTACCTCGAATACGCTCTACTTCGTATACCTGCCGCCAGGAGTCGTTGTAGTACAGGGTAGCAGTAGTTCGTGCCAGTCATTTTGCGGATACCATGATGCTATCAACGGGCAGATCTTCTATAGTGTGATGCCGTATCCCGACTGTGCAGGCTGTCTTGGTGGCCTGGCGGCATTTGATGCTCTCACTACAACCAGTTCGCACGAACTGTGCGAAGCAATCACCGATCCAGTACCTGGGCAAGGTTGGTATGACGACACAAACGGCGAAATCGGCGATATCTGCGCCTGGAAAACGAAACAGGTTGGCAACTACACGGTTCAACAGGAGTGGTCAAACAAGACGGGGTCTTGCACCTGACCACTTAATCCTCCCCATTGACAAGCTTGACTTCCAAATCTACAATCTGATCAAGAAAGTCTAAATAGATGCTCGTGGAAAAAGGTTGTCACCATACCTCAATCAAGAAGTAAGAAGAAAGCTTTGATACATGCAACAACCATCGAAATCTCGTTCTCAAGCGTTCACTTTGTTTCGTCCCCATGCACTCGAAGAGATCCCACAAATCTACACCTGGTTTGAGGAGATGCGAACTCAGCAACCCGTCTTCTACGATGAGAGAATGCACCTGTGGCAGGTCTTTCGTTACGAAGACGTGTCGACGGTCATTACCGATTATAACCGCTTTTCTTCACAGGCATTTGGAGCTACCGGCTCCTTCCTCAAAGACACGCTCGTCGCGACGGACCCGCCAGACCACCGCAAATTGCGCAACCTGGTCAATCAGGCCTTTACCCCGCGAGCAGTTGCCCGCCTGTCAGATAGTATCACCCGGATAACGCAAGAACTGCTGGACAGGGTACGCCCGCAGGGAAAGATGGACATTGTCTCAGACTTTGCCTTTCCACTACCCGCCAAAGTCATTGCCGAACTGCTCGGCGTGCCGCCTGAAGACTGGGACATCTTTCAACGCTGGGCACGCGTTGACAGCTCGGATCCAGCTCTCGCCCGGCAAAATGGTGGACGGTCCATGCAGGAGGAAATGTCTGACTACTTCGCCAGGCTGCTGGAGGAGCGACGCCGTACGCCGCGCGAAGATCTGATCAGCGCGCTGAGTACGGCTGAAGTGGACGGCGAACGGTTGAGTGAGTACGATCTGGTCAAGTTCTGCACGCTGCTGCTGGCTGCCGGGCAGGAGACCACTAAAAACTTGATTGCCAATGCCGTGGTGTGCTTTACCGATTTCCCGGACAGGATGGAACGGTTGATCCGCGAACCAGCCGTGATGCCCACGGCGGTCGAAGAGGTACTCCGCTACCTGCCACCGGTCTGGTTTCTCTTCCGCCAGACCAGAACAGACCTCGAACTGGCAGGACACCACATTCCGGCCAACCAGACCTTGCTGGCCTGGACAGCCTCAGCCAACCGCGACCCGGCTCAATTTCCCGATCCCGATCGATTTGATATCGAGCGTGAGCCCAATCGTCACCTGGCCTTTGGACACGGCATCCACTTCTGCGTGGGCGCACCGCTAGCTCGCCTGGAAGCCAGGATTGCCTTGCCAATGATGCTGGAACAACTCAAAAACCTCCAACGAGTGGAGGGTTTCCCGATTATGGTCAATACAGGGATCGTCTTTGTGATCAGGTCACTGCCAGTCACCTTCCAACCCAGGTAAGGAACTCGATCATGGTAACTGCCGACAATACGCCCAGTTTTACCCGCGACATCCAACCATTGTTTCGTGAAAGCGACAGGGAATCAATGGATTTCGCCTTCGACCTCTGGGACTACCAGGACGTTCGCGCAAATGCTGAGGATATCCTTGAGCGACTGTCAGAAGGCTCAATGCCGTGCGATGGAGAGTGGCCCGAGGAGCAGATCACCCAATTTCGTCGCTGGATCGAAGCCGGCATGCCCGCGTAATATCAGTAATATCAAAGGAAGCGTTGCCGTATGATCAATATCATTGTGGCCTACGCGAACGGTCGTGTGATCGGCAAAGACGGTAAAATTCCCTGGCACCTCCCGGATGATATACAGCATTTCAAGCGCATCACCAGCGGCCACATCGTTGTAATGGGACGGAAAACATTTGCATCGATAGGTCGTCCACTCCCCCATCGGAGAAACATTGTGTTGACGAGTAACAAGTCGCTCGCCACGCCTGGAGTTGAAGTGGTGCATCACAAGGATGATGTGCTCGCCCTCGGCGATGTCTTTATCATCGGCGGCGAGAGCGTCTACAGGCAATTTTTAGAGGTAGCGCAGCGCCTCTACATTACAGAAATTGCCCTCGAGATAGACGGTGATGCTTTTTTCCCGGAATGGGATCGTCAATCCTTCACCCTGGTTTCTGCACAACCGGGTATCCTCAATGAGCAAAATACGCTGCCTCATACATTTAACGTCTATGAACGTAAGTAACCCAATCTCCAGGGCGAGCGCGTCCCCATGCCCACATCAAACAAAGTGTGGCACAACAGTTTTTACAAAGCGTTCCAGGGACTCCGGGTCCAGAAACCTGAACATGAAATGGGTCACACCCACTTCATGAAATCGCTCCAGTTCGCGGATCACTTCCGCGCTATTTCCAGCCACGAAGTGCTTCTGGGGATGGCGTACCACTTGAGCAGGCTCCTCAGAGACACTTGCTGTACTCAAATAGGTCAGTTTGATGTCCGCCGGATTCCTACCTACTCGCGCACAGTGGTCTTTTAGAATGGCAACCTTGTGGGCATACTCAGCAACCGGACAGGAATTGAAATTCCACCAGTCCGCGTGGCTAGCCACTATGGCAAGCGTTTTCCCTTCACCGCCACCACCGATGAGCAGCGGAATGGGGGGATCAGGGTGTGGTTCGCAATAGGCTCCGCGGATGCTGTAATGCCTCCCTATGAACGTTGCCGGGCGCGAGGACCACATGGTTTTCACGATAACAGCTGCCTCTTCTAATTCTTCCAGGCGCCTCCGAGTGTCTGGGAAAGGATATCCGTATGCCACGTATTCATCTTCTTTCCAACCAGCCCCCAATCCCAGAATAAACCTTCCCCCCGATATCAACTGGAGGTTGGCTGCCATTTTTGCTAATAGGGCTGGATTGCGGTACGATTGACATAGCACGAGCGTCCCCACGCGGAATTGAGGAAATTCACCGGCAAAGTAACTCAGGGTTGTCACGCTCTCGAGTATTGCCGTCTCCCCGGACTGCAGGTGATCCTCGGCCCACAGCGTTGTGAATCCCTGCGACAGCAATTTAATTAAGCGGCGATTGTACTCGAACAACTCGGACCCGGGAAAATTTGTGGCAAACGGCTGCAGCATGAGACCAAATTCTATTGTAGCCATGACCTTATCATTCCTCCTCACCGTGGCTTGACTCTTCTTCATAGGTCAACGGTTGACCACAGTTGAAGCAGTAACGGAAGTAGCCAGGGGAACGTGCCCCACAGGAGGTGCAGGTAAGCCCTGGCTCGTCTTCAGCAAGCAGTGTCGTCGCTTCTAATGGCACTGGTGGAATAGTAGGTGCCTCTTCTTGTCCTTGCTGATGCTGACGAAGGACCCGTAGAGTCTCTGTGCGTACCTGCTCCAGTTGGAGGCCGAAACCTTTTAAAACATCAGCCGCGATGCCTTCGCCTTCGCGTATGAGACCTAAGAGGAGGTGCTCGGTTCCAATAAAGCGATGATTGAGGCGATGGGCTTCATCTACGGCGAACTCGAACACCTTTTTTGTGCGCGGGGTAAGGGCCATTTCACCGAGAACGAGCCGCTCGCCACGCCCGATGATTGCTTCAACGGCATGGCGGACCTGGTCTACTTCGATCCCCAAATTGCTGAGCACCTGAGCGGCAACGCCCTCCCCTTCACGTAGCAGTCCCAGAAGAAGATGCTCGGTGTCGATAGAGCTTTGCTGGAAGCGCTGCGCTTCTTCCTGTGCCAACACCAGGACATGACGGGCCCGTTTCGTGAATCGGTCGAATCGGTTAAGAAGTTCCGAGGGAGTCGTGTGTTTTCCCTGGATGACTTTTCGAAACAACTGAGTAAACTGATCGAGCGGATGGTTCGGGTTGGTGTCTGACTCGTTTTGTGCAAGGGCAGAAATGCGTTGCCGCTGGAGGTAATCCTGAAGATCGGATGGCGCAAAGCGGTAATCAGCACCAATGCGATAGGCGGACAGTTCACTTTTGTTGACCAGCCGGCGGATCGTGACGGGATCAACGTGCAGGTACTCTGCTACCTCCTCCGAGGTCATTAAATGTTCCATTATCCTTCTGCCTTCAGTACTGTGGAGTACTATACATAACTAAAAATGCTATGAGTAACTAATAAAACTATACATTATTCTCGGTCGGAAGTCAACTGTAGGGGCGCAATGAATTGCGCTCAATGGGATGAATTGACTCCCCAAGCGGGCGCAATTCATTGCGCCCAATGAGCATCAATCTAAGAAAAGCCCATCAAATGCCGTAGGGGTGAGGGTGGTGGATGTGGGGTTGGGTGCGGCATTTATTGCCTTCATGGTCGCCCGTGCTGGGGAGGCCGCTCCCGCCCGCACCCGTGAGGAGAGGGAGTCGTGCAGCAACCGGGTAAAGACCATGCTGACACCAACTCCTCCTGCGACCAGCACCCCTTGGGCAAGGATGACGACCACGGCATGTTTCACGATGACCAGGGCCAGGCTCGACACCATCAGCAGTCCGGCAACCCCCACGATGGTGGCCGGTTTCGAAAGCATCCGACGAACCGAAAGCCACGAGCCCACCCCTCCCGCCGAGAGCACAGCCGCATTTGCCAGGCCATAAAGCCCGACCGGGGCGGCCAGGGCAAGCTGCCACAGCGGGCCAAACTCGAAGATCACCGAGAGTAAAAGCGAGGTGGCCAGTAAGACGGTGACGATGCGCAGGGTTTTTCCGGGCTGGAAGATGGTCTGAGAGATGGCCAGCAGATGGCTTTTCAGAGAGGTGCGCCCTTCAGCGTGATGCAGGTGAGGCTCTTTGAAGGTGAGCAAGGCGCCCAGGGAAATGGTCACCAACGGGATGGTGGCAAAGTACGCCAGCCGAGGAGAAAGCACCGTGGCCACCAGCCCGCCTGTGAGCGAGCTGATGATTAAGGCCAGACTATTGAGCAGCTTCACCTGGCCTAGACGCTTCTCAAAGGCGTGACTCTGCCCGGTTTGCTCAAGCAGCGTGTCGTAGACGATGGATTCGTAGGTGCCCGAAACCAGGGCGACCTCGACACCGAAGAAGAGGGTGCTGACAAGGTAGGTCGGCACATCGTGGCTGAGTCCCCCAAGCAGGGCGTTGAGCAAGGTACGGATGCGTGAGTGGATACCATCAGTTCCAATCAGCAGATCACCGTTCGCCAGAGAGCCATCCTCAAACTGCACAGTGACTCCATCTGGAGTCGTCCGCACGTTAATCAGCCGCTTTCCTGTCTGAACAGGAAGGCCACTCTCCATGACGCTGCTCATCACGTTTTCATGACGCTTCCTCCTTATACTAGCACCATAGAGGGCGAGGTGCGTCACCTGAGGTGTGGCCCCAAACCCTGCCAAGGTGGGCCTTGGAGTGAGGAAATGCCCTCATTTCACACTGTGATACCCCTGGTGCATGCTTTGCTCCAGCAGTGGCGCGCCCCAGCTCTCGCTTGAGCAGCAGGAGGCAAACTGTTTCGCTGAACACGGAGCGGGAGCCGCCAGCAATACAGGGAAGAATCCGTCAGAGGTCTCCTGGTGCATGACTCCCCCTTTCTCCCAGAGGGAGAGAGGAAGATGAAAGGAAAGAGTGATGACAATGAAAGAGAGGACCCATGCTTTGCGCATGCTGGGTCCTGAGCCTGTGGAGATCACGCTCCATATCAATGGTCACGTGTCTCCCCTCCTGCTCGATCCTCGCACGAGCTTGCTCGACGCCCTGCGCGAACACCTGAATCTTACTGGCACCAAAAAGGGGTGCGACCAGGGGACCTGTGGCGCGTGCACCGTCTGGATTGACAGGCGACGTGTCCTGGCATGCCTGACGCTTGCGATCACCTGCGAAGGCCATGAGGTGACGACCATCGAGGACCTGGCCCAGGGTACGGAGTTGCATCCCATGCAGCGCGCCTTCCTTGCCCATGATGCCTTCCAGTGCGGCTATTGCACGCCCGGTCAGATCATGTCTGCGGTTGCTTTGCTTGAAGAAGGACACGCCTCCAGCGACGCGGAGATCAGTGAGTGGATGAGTGGCAACCTCTGCCGCTGCGCCGCTTATCCCAACATCCGCGCTGCCATCCGCGAGGTCCGCGACGCGGGAGGAGGAAACCACCATGCGGCCGATTAGCTATACCCGCGCCACCGATGTCGCCAGCGCGATCACCACCGTCAGCGCTGATCCCCAAAGAGCGTTCCTGGCAGGTGGCACGACGGAGATTGATCTATTGCGCTTGAATGTCGTACAGCCCAGCGGTCTCGTTGACATCAATCTGTTGCCGCTCAAGCAGATCGAAGAGCTTGCCGATGGTGGCCTGCGCATCGGAGCGCTCGCACGGATGAGCGATGTTGCCCAAGCGCCCGCTGTGGCAGAGCGCTTCCCGATGATCGCTCAGGCCCTTGTCCTGGGCGCCTCGCCGCAATTGCGCCACATGGCCTCGATGGGGGGCAACCTCCTGCAGCGGGTCCGCTGTAGTTACTTCCGGGACACGCACTCCCCTTGCAACAAACGCGAGCCGGGCAGCGGCTGCGCCGCGCTGGAGGGCATCAACCGGGGCCACGCGATCCTGGGTACCAGCGAGCAGTGCATCGCCACCCATCCCTCCGACCTCGCGGTCGCCCTCGTCGCTCTCGATGCCATCGTGCATACTGAAGGACCGAAAGGCAAGCGTGCCATTGCCATCGACGATTTTTTCCTCCTGCCAGGCGACACCCCGTACCGCGAGCATCCGCTCGATCACGGCGAACTGATTGTGGCGATTGAGATACCCGTTCTCCCGTTCGCGCGCAGATCGTTCTACATCAAAGTACGTGATCGCTCCTCATACGAGTTCGCCCTGGTTTCGATAGCGACGGCACTCCGCATCGAGGGTGGAGTGATGCTCGCTGCAGCGTTGCCTCGGAGATTCAACGCGTTCAAGGTCGAACTCGCAGAGCGGACCCTCGTCCGCGCACTGGAGACGGCCACCATGATGGGAGGTAGAGCATGAGTGCTGCAATCGGGCAGTCCATTCCCCGTGTGGATGGCCGTGCGAAGGTGACTGGTGCCGGCCGCTACTCCGCTGAAATCGCTCTAGACAATATGGCGTACGCCGTCCTCGTTGGCGCACACGTGCCGAGCGGACGAATCAGTGATATCAATACGAGTGAGGCTGAGCAGGCTAAGGGTGTGCTTGCCGTCCTCACCTACCATAACCTGGGACGGGTTGCGGCGCAACCTCCGCTGCTGCCCTCGCTGGTCGGCCAAGCCGCTCCTGGCGAGACCTTCTTCCCGCTGCAAGACGAGGTCGTGCATTACGCCGGTCAGCCCGTCGCGATCGTGATCGCTGATACGCTCGAACGTGCCCAATATGCCGCGACGCTGGTACGCATCAGCTACGAGGAGGTGCCGTCGACGACGATCCTGGACCAGGGGCGCGATCACGCCTATGAGCCCGAGCGGATCTTCGGGGGCTTGATCCCCGCACGCCAGGAGCGCGGCGACGTCGAGGCGGGTCTCGCCGGGGCAGCCGTGCGCATCGACGTGACCTACCGCTTTGCCGCCAACCACCACAACCCGATCGAGCCGTCGGCCACCACCGCAGTCTGGGACGGCGACCGGCTGACCCTTTACGATTCGACGCAGGGCATCACCGCCACGCAACTGACGGTCGCCGCGCTGCTGGGCCTCTCGCCGTCGAGGGTTCGGGTCATCACGCACTTCATCGGTGGCGGTTTCGGCTGCAAGGCGATGATTTGGCCCCATGTGACGCTCGCCGCGCTCGCCGCCCGCCACATTGGACGCCCGGTCAAACTCGCTTTGAGCCGCGAGCAGATGTTCAGTTCCTGTGGCCACCGCGAGGAGCAGCAGCAGCAGGTCGTGCTCGGCGCGAGCCGGGAGGGCCACCTCACCGCGTTCCGCCACCACAAGCTCTCGCTGACTTCGCCCTTCGACGATTGGGCCGAGCCGTCACTTGGCATGTCCGCGCAGCTGTACGCCTGCCCGAACTACGAGGGCATCTACCGGCTCATCCACGCCAACACGATGACGCCGACCTTTACGCGTGGCCCTGGCGAGACAACCGGGATGTTCGCGTTGGAGTGCGCCATGGATGAACTTGCCTACGAGCTCGGCCTTGACCCACTGGAGTTGCGGCTGCGCAACCACGCTGACGTTGACCCCGCCAGCGGCAACCCCTGGTCGAGCAAGGGCTTGAAGGAATGTTACCAGCACGGAGCCGAGCTCTTCGGCTGGCAGGGGCGCTCCAGGCGGGCACCCAGGATTTCGGTATGGGCATGGCGACGGTGATGACGCAGGTTGCCGCGGATGGGCTTGGCATCCCGCTCGACCGCGTCCGCTTCGAGTACGGCGACACCGATCTGCCCAACATATCTGCCGCCGTTGGCTCGGCGGGCGCGGGGATGTGAGTGCCGCGGTCCACGCCGCGGCCACCGCGTTACGTGACCAGGTCATCGCCCAGGCTATCGCCGATGAGAGGTCACCGTTGCATAACGCCGATCCGAGCTCGGTGGTGGTAAGCGATGGGCGGATGATGCTTCGTGACCGGCCGGACAGCGGGGAGACTTACGGCGAGCTCCTCCTGCGCCATCGCCTGCAAGACACCGAGGCGCTGGGAAGCTGGACACCCCCACCGCTGGACACCCCTTATGGCCTCGCGACGTTCGGCGCCCAGTTCGCGGAGGTCGCCGTCGACGCCGATCTTGGACTGGTGCGCGTCCGGCGTCTGGTCGGAGTCTTCGCCCCTGGTCGCGTCCTGAACCCCAGGACTGCTCGCAGTCAGCTCATGGGCGGAATGCTGTGGGGACTAGGCCAGGCTTTACTGGAGGCTACCTACATGGATAGCCAACGTGGTCGCTGGGCGAACGCCAGCCTGGGTGAATACCTGGTCGCGGTGAACGCGGACGCACCCGATGTCGAAGTGGTCCTCGTCGAGGTACCCGACGAGGTCGTCAATCCGCTCGGCGTCAAAGGCTGCGGAGAGATTGGGCAAGTCGGTGCTGCCGCTGCCATCGCCAACGCGGTGTTTCACGCCACCGGCCGCCGCTTCCACGAATTGCCGATCAGAATCGAGCACCTCTTATAAACAAGAGCAGCACTGGCATCCTGCCTATGCCAGTGCTGAGCGGTGGTGCCAATCAGGTGACCCGCTTCTTCCTGAAAACCAAACGTTCTTGAGAGAAAAGAACGTCCTGGCGATGAACGGAGCAACATGCATGTCTCAATAAGGAGATGAAAGTGACACAACCCATCCATGAAGAGCCTGCAAATTCAAAGCCTGTGACTCTCGTTGAAGGAAGAACGCTCAAACCCGGACATGAAAACGACTTCTATGCCTGGGTTCAACGCGCTATCGCCGCAAGTGAGCGCTTTCCTGGCAATCAGGGAGTGACTATTCTTACGCTCGGAAAGGGACATTCACAGGCACGCTATGTAATCCATCGTTTCGCTGATGAAGCCGCAGAGCGTGCCTGGATGCAGTCGGAAGATCGGGCCAAATTGGTGCAAGAGGCAGCGGTCTTCTCGACTCCTTACACACAAACGGCGAGCGGGCTGGAGGCATGGTTCACCTTTCCTGATCTGCTGGACACGACACCGCCAAAGTGGAAGCTGTTTCTTGCGATCATGCCATCGTCCTACCTGGCAAGTTTAATCATTCTCCTCATTCTCAACGCTTTCCTGCATAGCTGGCCGCTCCTGATCACGAATGGTATTGTGACGGTGTTCCTTGCCTTTCTGCTGACGTATGTCGGACTGCCACTTACGACGCGCCTCTTACATTCGTGGCTCTATCCACAGGAGAAGTAGAGGCCTGTCATGTATGCTTACTCTGAAAGATATCCAGAGGCTACGAACTTTTCGCTTGAGTAGCGAGGAAGGGATCTATCAATGAAGAGAGCATCAATGCG
>MNIY01000004.1:4561-10522 GCA_001919995.1 Ktedonobacter sp. 13_1_20CM_4_53_11 | reverse complement strand
TCCATGATGCGACTGATCTGTTCCCATCCGCGGTAGTAGAGACCTCGGTGCTCGAACAACAGGAACAACGCGTCGAACAGTTCCCCAAAGACATCCATCTGCAGCTGTTTGGCCGCACCATTGCCGATGCGCACCGGCCGGCTCTGACGGTAGCCATCGAGGTGGTCCAGCAGAATCTCGGGCAGCTCCGTCTCCCCGCGAATGGTGAACATGGGTTGGATAGGTTGATCGGGCTTGAGCTGGAGAAAGCGCGCCAGCACCCAGTCGGTGAAGGCATCGGCCTCGTGCTCGAAGCCCAGCATGCTGAGACTTTGCAGCGTCAAGCCGGCATCACGCAGCCAGGTGAAGCGGTAATCCCAGTTGCGCTCGCCCCCGATGCCTTCGGGCAGGCTAGTCGTGGCCGCGGCCACCACCGCACCGGTGGGCGCGTAGGTCAGCAGCTTCAAGGCCAGCGCCGAACGATACACCACTTCGCGCCAGCGTCCCTGGTAGCGGCACTGCTTGAGCCAGTTGCGCCAGTAGTCCTTGGTATCGGCCAGGACCTTCTGGAACTCTACGGCAGCCTGCTCGGGCGTCGTCACCGCGGGGGCTTCGGCGCTGCGCAGCGAAAAATAGGCCCATTCATCTTCGCCCAGGGTGAACGACGCGCGCGCGCCCCCCTGGCCGTCAGCCTGCAGAGGGACGGTGGAGAAGAGCCCGAGCATGAGGTTGGGGCTGCGGAAGACCACGCCGTGCTCGACGGGTTCGACCGTATGGGAATCGCGCGCGTAGTTAAAGGCGGGGCGGCACGTCATCTCGAAAGACAGCGAGCCAGTGACGACGTGGACTGCCCGCAAGATGCCATGCCGATCGGTGGGACTGGTCGCCTGTTGAATGGGCATGAAATCCGTCACTTCTCCCACCCCGCTTTCCGTCAGAAAGCGGGTCACGAGGATGTTGGTATCGGGCAGATAATGCTGCTTGTAACTCTCGACCGGTGTCTCGCGTGGCTCGATTTGGAAGTACCCCCCTTTTTCGCTGTCCAGGAGCGCGCCAAAGACGCTGGGGGCATCGAAAGCGGGAACGCAGTATCAGTCAATCGAGCCGTTTTTGCCCACCAGCGCGACGGTATGCAGATCGCCGATGATGCCGTAGTCTTCGATGGGCAGGTAGGTTCGTACGCGGGAGGCGCTTTGTCTCTTCTCAGACGTGGTTACCATATGTTTGTCCTTTCCTGTGGTGCTTCACAAATTCAGTGGCAAAGAGAGCCCTGAACCACATTCAGCAGTGGACATGTTGAAAGCGCTCACTATCCTGTCTCCCAGTGTACTTGTCCAGAGGCGCAATGACATCCTCAAAACACACTATTTTTGGATGTCAAGGAAACAGTCAGGAACGTGGCAGAGTGGATTGGATAGCGTGTTTACACCAGTACTAAACTCCAAACGCCTCTCTTACCTTACTCGATATCAGGAAACAAGCCAGAACGAAAAAGGTAATGATCAAGCTGAGGGCAATTTGCCCTACGCCTGGCGCGTAGAGCGCTTTGGGACGCGTTAAGAGAAGACCGCCTGCAATGATATTAAGAAATTCAATGAGGAGCGTTGCCCAGTAGGCCCAACGCTTGAGTGTCCACAGCGCCCAGGCGAAGAAAAGGTAGAGCACTCCTGAAACGAGCCCCGTGACCGAAATGATGTCTAGCGAATCGGCGGCAGCAGAGGCTCCGTAGACATTGAAACTGCCATTGGTGATCACCGCAACAAAGGCGAGGGAGCCGAGGATAAACCAGACGACGCCTTGCACTGCCAGGATGAAGGCCATAATTGAGATGAGTAGCGGGCGTTTACGTGGGGCTTCCAGTAGGGTATCTGACATAGGTCCTCTCACATTCAAATCTGCTCCAAGTCCATCTTGGAAGCATGGAGCACAAATGGTTATCAGGTATCAAATTAATACGTACTATTGTACCCAGGCATACGCCGTCGATTGGCAGCCGCGCTGCCTCCATACGCGCCCATATCGAGTTCAAATGCCCGGTTGACTAACGGGGTGAACAACCAGACGATGAGCAATGCCAGGCGCGGGAAAGCTGCCGCGAATAGTGCAAAAAGACAAGCCATGATCGATACCTCCTAATCTTACAACAGGTGCCATTCGACTTAGCCACGGAACGCCCTACGGACATTGGGAGCAGCCAGAAAGTAAATCAAAACGACAGCCGGAAGAACTACCCCGCCCCAAATCGTCCACACTCCAGAGATGGGTAGCGTCAATCCGAATAAACTGATCAGCAGATCGAACGCCAACAGGATCACTGCCGTCCAGTAAGCCCAGCGCTTGAGCGTCCATAGTCCCCAGGCAATGTAGAGCCAGGCGAGACCTAAGAGCAGGACAAGCACCCCGGCGAGGAAACCTACAATGACACTACTTGTCGTGAGCACCCACCCACCTAAGAGAGCACCCAAAAGAAAGAAGATAGCGGCCAGAACCCTGAAGATGCCCTGAATGCACACCAGGACTGCAATGGCTGTAACCCCGGTAGGGCGCTTACGTGGCGCTTCAAATATCGTGTCTAACATAGTCTCCTCCTGACTCCGAACTGATAGGTGTACACCAGTAATTACTTGCCTGCTTCAGGTTGCTTTGTTGCAATTGCTTCACTCATAAAAGTACCCTCCAAGCCAGCATGACTCCGCTAAACATTTCCTCACGGAAAGCACACCGGTCACGGTTACAAGTGTACTTGCCCAGGAATATGAGCACATCCTCAGAATGCACTATCTTTGGGTACCAGGGAAACAGGTAATCACCTGAACCAGTAGGGCTACCTGGTATATTTGCACCGGTAGTCAGGAACCTCGAGGATCGTATCAGCTTGTGAAGGCACCCACTAGTGCAAACACATTGCTCGATATATCCGGATCGAGTGCTCATCGCTGCAAAAGCGTAAAAAGATAGTGCGTTTACTGGATGTGTTCTCGCTCCTGACAAACTACACTTCACACTGAAGCCTTTTATGTCCTTCGCGATGATTCACGGAGATCAATAGAGCGTGTAACTCAAGCATGAACGCCACCAGACACTTGCTTGAGGAATGGTACAGGAGCAAGGCAAGAAACCTGTCTGCTCAGTAACACGTGCGGTTTGATCATTTACATAGGATGACGTGTTTATCTCATTTTTTCGGGAGGGCAACTCGGCATCTGCCATCGGATGGCTCGTCAATTTCTTCGGTTTGTGCTCGGCTGAGCACAAGAAGCGCGCAATTGTGGGTCTCGATCTTTCACAGGTCGAACCTGGAACGTATGAGCTGATCTGCCTCCCGGTCAAAATTGACGGCAGTGATGGTGCTCCCGCGCGCGCCATTTTACGTAAGATGGAGGAAGATGACAATGCTTAGTATACTGGAAGGAGGAGAGAATTGAAGTTGATTGTGTTAGGTGGAGGACCCGCCGGGTTAAATGCGGCGTTGCAGGCTCGCGAGTTGCAGGCCGATGTGACGTTGATAGAGAGCAAGCGCGTGGGAGGGACCAGCATTAACGAGGGTCCGGCACCGGTACGCACCCTCGCCCGCGCCGCACGGCTGGCCCGCGATGCGGGTTCCTGGGAGACCTTTGGGTTACAGGGAGCGCGCCCCCAGATCGACCTGGCCGCTGTGTTAGCCAATGCCAGGCGTGTCGCGAACTATGCCCATGAGAAAAAACACCTGTCAGAGTATATACGCAGTACCGGCATAGAGCTCATCGAAGGAGTTGGTCCGGCACGGTTTCTCGATCAGCAGACGGTGGGCGAGGCCTCCGGGCGAACGTGGCAGGCGGACAAGATCATCATCGCTGTGGGTGGGCGAGGGCGCAAACTGCCGATACCCGGGGCCGAACTGGCCCTGACGTACAGCGACATCTGGTCACTCCAGCAGTTGCCCGCGAGCGTAGCGGTTGTTGGTGGAGCAGCCACCGGCTGCCAACTGGCGTCGATCCTCGAGGATTTCGGCTGCCAGGTGTACCTGCTCGAGCTTGCCCCGCGGCTTCTTCCCCAGGAAGATGAGGATATCGCGGTGACACTGGCCGATGCCTTCCAGAAGCAACACATGACGGTCATTACCGGTGCCGGAACCGAGCGGCTGGAAAAGGTCGATGGCGGCATTCGCCTGCACTACTGCAAGCAGGAGCGTCCCGCCAGCCTGAGAGTAGACGCGGTCTTCTTTGCGACTGGTTGGCCTGGCAACGTGGATGCGCTCAATCTGGCTGCCGCTGGCGTGGAGACAGCCCACAGTTATATCCCGGTCAACGACTACCTGCAGAGCAACGTGCCACACATCTTCGCGGCAGGAGACATCAACGGGCAGAGTATGCTCGTGCAGAGTGCCCGCTATGAGGGCCGAATTGCTGCCGAAAATGCTGTGCTTGGGTCGTACCATCGCTTCACGCATGAGATTGTGCCCAGCGGCAGCTTCACCGACCCGGAATACGCCAGCGTCGGATTGACCGAGGCCGAGGCCCGCCAGCAGTACGATTGTGCCGTTGCGGTTGTGCAGTATGATGACTTACTGCGTCCTGTAGTCGATGCCCATCCGGAAGGATTCTGCAAACTGATCGTCGAACGTCGTCGCCGATATATCCTGGGAGCGCACGTCATAGGGGAATACTCGGTCGAAATCATTCAGATGGTGGCAGCCTGCATGGCAAGCGGCATGAGAGTCGAGCAACTGGCCGAACTGCAACTGGCATACCCGACGTTCACGGAGGCTGCGGGGATGGCGGCGCAGAAGCTGGTTCGTGAGCTGGGCCTGGCACCACTGCCGCAGTTGTGGAGCGACATCAAATCGCCCCCTGTTCTACTATCTCGGTGAAGATATTCAAATGTAGAATATACTATTTTTGACTGCTGCGATAACAAATCGTCACATGATAGAAGTGGTTCACGTGGTGTGTTCATCCTAGTGTATTCACACTGGATGGGCCGACTTTCCTTAACTCAAATCCCTTCTGATAGCGGGCAAAAATAGTGCGTTCACGCGATGTATTCTCAGCCTCGCGTGTGTAGACTTAAAGCAGTGTATGGGAAAGAAATAGATGTCTTTCCCCTCATCATTGAAAGGAGTAATCTCATGAAACAACGTCCTGTTGGTGTCACTATTCTCGCCATCCTGGCTGGTGTCGCTGCTGTCCTGGCGGCCATCAATGCGCTCCAGTTCTTAGGGATCCTTCCCTTCTTTGTCGGCCCCGTAGCCTTCAGAACGTTCAGCTTCTGGTATGCCCTGATGTGGGGGTTGATGGTCTGGGTATACATTTGGCTGGTGCAAATGCTCTGGCGGGTTGATCCAGCCGCATGGCTCTTCCTGGTTATCATCACCCTCTTCGAACTCACGCTCGACTTCGTCGCCATGCTTGGTTCATCCACCTGGCAGGATGTCAGCGTGTCCTTCCTGCTCAATGGCGTCATCCTGCTTTATGTTATGCTCCCCGGTGTGAGGGAGGCCTTCGGTACTGCGAGGGAGACCGCAGGCGCTACAAGTTAAACGCCCTCTTTTGGCTTAGCTCCCCACGACCACCGCAAAACTATCGTGGGGAGCTAAACTAACCACTCACCTATCTAGCCTGACGTTTCGCTTTGGCCATTATAAATTGATCTGCTCGAAGGTCATCCTTTTGTTGTGCTCGTTCGTGGGCGGCGACCCGGTTGGTTTCGAATCTGTATCTGTTATTGCGTTTCGTCTTTTCCCTTACCTGACTGGCGACTGTCTTCCATTGCTGATGTATCCACTCTCCCCCGGCCGAAGGCATCGACGCGACCCCAACGTCCCGGGATGTCGAGCAATTCGATCTGGCCGAGCATTGCCGGTAAAGCTGGATCAACGAGAAGGTGGTCACCGACCGGTTCCAGGCCAAGAATCGCGCGCAAAAGCAAGAGCGGCGCCCCGCTGGCCCAGGCTTGCGGGCTACATGCGGTCGGGTATTCCACCGGAAACCCTGTCAGTTCACG
>MNIY01000004.1:0-4545 GCA_001919995.1 Ktedonobacter sp. 13_1_20CM_4_53_11 | reverse complement strand
GGCCAGACTGTGCCGACATGGTAGCCGATCGGGTTATAGCCGCCCTCGCCTTCAGCCATGGTGCGCACGCCCCAGCCGGAAAAGAGCTTTTCGCCCATCAGGTGGCGCACAACAGCCTCTGCCTTGTCATCCTCGACGATCCCGCTCCAGAGCAGGTGCCCGATGTTCGAGGTCAGCGAATCAACCTTGCGCCCATCACCATCGATGGCGAGTGCGAAGAATTCACGATCTTCGAGCCAGTAGTCCTGGTTGAAGCGTCGTTTCAGTTCGGCAGCTTCCTTCTCCAACTGTTCTGCAAGTGCAGGGTCGTTCCAGAGCTGCCTGGCGAGGCGCGCACAGCGCCTCTTCGCGTCATAGACGTAGCCCTGGATCTCGCATGTTGCGCGCGGCAGGCGCGAGATCGTGCCATCGGCGAACTGGATGGAGTTCCAGGAGTCCTTCCAGCACTGGTTCTCCAGCCCCGTCTCCTTGTTGCGGCGGTCGTACTCGACATAGCCATCGCCATTGCGGTCCCCGTATTTGTCGATCCAGGTGAGCGCCGCCCTGGCTTCCATCTCAAGCTGCCGTACAAGCTCAGCGTTGCCAGTCCAGCGCTCGACCTCGTCGAGCAGGATGAGGAAGAGCGGCGTGACGTCAGCAGCTCCGTAGTACGGTGAGTGCGGGCGTTCCTCGAACGCGGTCATCTCGCCGAAGCGCTGCTCATGCAGGATCTTGCCAGGCTCTTCGTCGCGGAAGTCGTCGATCCTTGTCCCTTGTCGTTGCGCCAGGACAAGCAGGGTCGTCACCGCCAGTCGGGATCCGAAAGGGAGCGCCTGATAGCTCGTGATGATGCTATCCCTGCCAAAGAGGGTCATGAACCAGGGTAAGCCGGCCGCCGGGAGCGCCTGCCCAGGCAGCACCATGGGGTAAAAGCGCAGTGCTGCCAGGTCGATGAGACTCCGACGGTAGGTCACCTGGAGCGAGGGCCAATCACACGAAAGTCGTGGGACCGCTTCGCCCAACTTATCCAGGCTCATCTTGACGTTGGGCCTCGCTCGTCGATCTCCATGTCCGTAGGTTGCCTCCTCGTGATATTCGCCGAGTCCACCTAAGCCGGCGACGACCTCCAGGCAGGTCGTCCACTCACCGTGAGGCTCGATATGCACCGCGAAGCTCAGACCATGCTCGTCGATGTCGGTTTTAGCACTGGCGGTGATCAAGGTCTCGCGGACGAACGTTTCACGACGATAGCCCAGCACCAGGCGATCGCTCTCGATCCGCTGGTAGCATTCCCCTTTCTTTGTAAGTTTATCCTTGACCTCGAATAGATCAACGAAGTCGGCTGCCGCCTCAATGCGCACCTTGAGTTCAACCGGTTGGTCTTTGTGATTGAGGATAGTCAAATCCTCGTGGAAACCGTTTCCGACTGCTCGTTTGCGGATGATCGACAGGTCTGCATCCACATAGATGGTGCCGGTTCCCGGAACGAGGAAGAACTGCACGTAGAAGTAATCGAGGTCATCCGTGGACAGGACGTTCGGACGCTGCCCATCTACCGTCAGCAGCCAGCGTGAAAGAAAACGCGTATCCCACGCAAACAGGCCTAGCGGCTCAGTCGGCGAGGCGTCGATGTCTCCCCGTAAGTCACTGACCACGAAATTGTTACCCTCCAGGACACTAATCGTTCTGTCACTCATGGTCATTGCCTCTCTTTCTTGCCCTGTGCGGTGCCGAACAGGCTCTCATCAGGGAAGAGCCGCTGGAACATCTGCGCCAGGCCGAGATTGCCTGTGATTTTCATCTTCCCTTGCATGAACAGCGTGGTTGGATTCTGCTTTCCCACCACCATGCGGTCGAAGTCCTCTCGGCTACACGCAAGCGCACAATCTGCTCCAACCGTATCTCTGCTCACCGTTAGCGATCCGTTGTTAACAGCAACGAACCAGCTTCCTGCATCCTCGATATCCCAACGGATGGTTCCGGTGACACTATGAAGCAGCGGTTCGTAGCCACGTTCAGCGAGCTGCGCGAAGAAAGCTTGAGTCGTATCAATCATAGGTCCTCCTCCGTGAAGATTGAGAGTCCAACCGCTGAGGGCCGGACTCTCTGTACTATACCTGTACCGACCGCCAGCAGCGTAGAACCTCCGCAACACTCCAGGCCTGCGCATAACACCCTGCCGGCGTGAAAGGTGGTTCTGGTTCTGCTACTTCACTGATTGTACCCAGGCAGGCATCCCAGAGATGCTGCACAAGTGGTTGGAGCAACGAGCGTAGAGCTGCGCGGTCGTTGTAGACGGAGAGGTGAACATCAACGTATGGACCGATCAGCCACTGCCACACTGTTCCCCGGTGATAGGCACCATCGCGTTGTTGTTGATTCCCGTCAAAGTGCTTGCAGTACGATGGATCGTCAGGGCTGAGCGAGCGCAGCCCCAACGGGGTGAGTAAGGTTTCTGTTACCTTCTGGAGCATGCTCCGCATTTGTTCCCCAGTCAACAGCGAAGGGGTTAACGACGCGGCAAACAATTGATTGGGACGCAGCGAGGCATCATGCTGTCCTGCAATCCCCTCAACATCGACGACATCGTAGAGATACCCTCCTGCCTCATACCAGAAGCGCCGGGCGAAATGCTCACGCACCTTCGAGCGCAGTTGGCTGAACCTGCTCGCATCGAGAGAGAACCGTCCTGCCCAGGATTCCATACAGGTGAGCGCATAATACCAGAGCGCATTCACCTCTACAGGCTTGCCATGACGAGGGGTGACCACCCAATCTCCGACCCTGGCATCCATCCATGTGAGTTGCACTCCCGGTGTACCACCGCGCAGCAAACCATCAGCCGGATCGACGCCGATGCCATATATTGTGCCTTCTACATGCCAGTCAACACTACTGCTGAGCGTCAGGAAGAGTTCATTGAGCAGCGACCAGTCTCCTGTTGTCGCGATGTAGCGATCAAGGACATAGAACAACCAGAGGGTCGCATCAATGGTGTTGTACTCTGGCGCCTCGCCACTGTCAGGGAAACGGTTGGGAATAAGACCACCGTGGGTATAGGAGGCAAATGCTTTGAGGAGAGCACGCGCCTCGTCATACCTGCCCGTACCCAGGAGCAATCCCGGCAGGGAAATCATGCTGTCCCTTCCCCAGTCGGTGAACCAGGGATAGCCGGCAATGACCGTCTTAAGCTCGGTTGAGAGATGCCCTTGTCCACTATCCGGCTGGCTATCTCGCGCACGCGCCGGGCGAGCGACGATAAATTGATCGGCGGCAAGTATCAGCCTGGCAAGTACTGGATCTCTTTGTGGCAGGGAATCTTTGGATTGATTCGCCGTCGCCAGGAGTTGTTGGACGCGCTGCTGGTGGCGCGTCCAGGCCTTCTCCACGGCCACTTCATGTTGAGAGCCACCAAATTCAGCTTGCAGTTGAGGCTCAGAGCTGAGGACAATCGTCACACGCTCCCCTGGCGTCATCTGCAGGCGAAATGTGCCGGGCTGATACACATCCTCGCTGTCGGGCAGGCCGCGCTCTGCGTCACGCCGGTGCTTCACACCCCAGAACCAGTTCCCTGTCGGGGTATAATGGGCAGACGATCCCAGGACAAGGACGCAGGCCGGGGCCCCCTCGTAGGCACGTATGCGGCAGCGATTCCCCTCATCCTCTCCCAGAAAATGCCAGTTGGCATCTCCACGTGTCGTGCTATGATAATTGCGGTAGAGACAGTAAGGAGTGAGCGTGAGCGTCAGAGGCGCGTCACGCTCTCCTTTACCAGGGGCAGCAGAGAGCACATACTGTACATACGTCGTGTTCTGTGCGTATTCCATCCAGACGCGCTTCTCGAGCGTCATGTTTTCGTCCAGTCGATAGCAAAAACAGGGGACATCGGCCTCTAACGAAAACGTGTCGAGGTAGCTGTATCCCTGTGGGTCGATGGTGCCATCCCGGTACTCATTCACGCCCAGTTTGAGAATACCTTTCCCCGGTAGTTCAATCGTTTCATCGATTTTGGTGATCAGAACGTCCCGTTCGACAGGAGGACGAAGCGCTGCTACAAGGAGGCCGTGATAGCTGCGTGTCGTTGCCCCAACAAGAGAGCCAGCAGCATATCCACCTAACCCATTTGTCACAGACCATTCGTGATCGAGTCCAGCTTGCACATCTCTGCAAATATCCGGGCCGACAGAGAGATTCCAGGCATTTGCCGTGGGACGATTGGTTTCAACTTCAGGCTGTATGGTCATTTTTTGTCTAGCCGTGCGGAGATCCTTCATGCTATGTCAAGCACATGGACCTGGCACGCACTCTCCTTTCTTCAACAGCGGTGATATCAAATCAGACCGGCGGTTTGCTCCTCCCGGCCCTGCAAATATGATCATCCACTGTTCGAGTGTAGCGTCTTGAGAACGATTATGCATCCTCAGAACACACTGGTTTTTGCACATGGCGGTGATGATCCGCATCATGACAGGGATGGATCACATAGTGTATTCGCACTAGTCGACCTATGACCGGGCGAGGGAAAAATAGCACTTTCTGGGGATATACATTGTCAGCGTACATGTT
>MNIY01000126.1 GCA_001919995.1 Ktedonobacter sp. 13_1_20CM_4_53_11 | reverse complement strand
TACATATCATCTCAATCGACCTGAAGCACTCGTGGCCCACCCGCGTGATGGACACGAATAGCTTTCATTCTCTCCTTGTTGTGCCATACCTTTTCATCCTTGCCTACCCCTGAAATGTTCCCAAACGATGACAGATCGTCTGGACATCACAATAAAACTCAAAGCTCCATAATCCGCCTTCACGCCCGATGCCTGAGAGCTTATTACCTCCGAATGGAGTGCCAAGGTCGCGAATGTAATAGCAATTCACCCAAACCGTACCCGCGTTCAGAGCGGCACTGACCCGCTGTGCTCGCTGCTCATTGCCAGTAAAGACGATTGCTGCTAGCCCATAATCGGTATCATTACTCAACGCAATCGCCTCTTCTTCCGTTTCGAAGGTTTGGAAAGTCAGGACGGGACCAAAAACCTCACGTGTGAGGATCTCTGAACCGGTTGGAGCATCTACAAAGAGGGTTGGCTCAAAGTAGAGGCCACCCAGGCGCTCCGAAACACCGCCACCATACACGACTTTGGCTCCATCTTGCTTGGCACGCTGCACAAAGCCTTGGACACGCTCCAGGTGAACTCTGGTAATCAAAGGCCCCACCGCTGTCTCAGGCTGGCGTGGATCCCCAAGGACGATCTTGCGGGCTTCCGCGCTCATGCATTCCAGAAACTGATGGGCGATGGATCGCTGCACGAAGAGGCGCGTTCCGGCAAGGCAGAACTGTCCAGCATTAAAGTACTGGCGCAGCGCTGTTGCCACCGCCTGCTCTATGTCCGCGTCGGCAAAGATCACAAATGGCGATTTGCCACCCAGTTCGAAGCCCACAGGAGTAATATTTTCTGCTGCCGCTCTGCCAATGCTTCTCGCAGTCGCAGGTGAACCGGTAAACGCGATGCGTCTGACGCCTGGGTGAGCCACCAGCGAGGCCCCAGCATCCTTGCCCAGGCCCTGGACAATATTGAGGACTCCTGGTGGAAGGCCAGCCTCTTGCGCATAATCGGCCAGCAGAGAACAGGTAAGCGGAGCCCACTCAGGGGGCTTGAGCACAACGGTGTTGCCCGCGGCTAGTGCTGGCCCCACTCTCCACGTCGCCAACATCAGGGGTCCATTCCAGGGCGTCACGATGGCTGTCACACCAGCAGAGTGGTACAGCACACGATTCTGCGTCCGGGTATGATCGGCATCAGAATTCCACATATCACCATGCAGACGCTCCGCAACTTCCGCGAAGTAGCGGAAGTTGCGAGCGCTACGATTGACCATGCTCTCACGATTCGTCTTGAAGAGCGAACCATTATCTCTGGTCTCAACAATCGCAAGCTCTTCAGTATGTGACTCGATGACGTCAGCCAGACGACGCAAGTGCTGGCCTCGGCCTTGCGGACCAAGAGCAGCCCAGGCGGGAAACGCTTTCTGCGCCGCCACGACTGCCGCTTCTACCTCCGCAGGACCACCAGCTGCGACAGAGCCCATCAAGGTCTCATCAATGGGACTAATATCCTCAAATGTAGCACTTGAAGTGATACGCTCTCCTCCGATATAGTGGTCAGGGGAGACACACACGCCTTCCACAAGGATATGATCCATAGAAACTCCTCATCCTTTCTCAACTACTGCTTCAGGCATGTTTGGCTGCCTCATCTTCTTCCCTCAGCAGGGCTACGTGGCCGTTCTCAGATGCAACATGCTCAAAGACCAGGCGAATTTGCTCACGTCTGACCTTGAGTACATCTTGTATAATTGCCACGGCTTCACGAGTAAAAGCCCGTTTTTGCTCGTGCTGAAAAGGTTCCTCTCTCACGTAGAGCACTTCAAACATTGGCATGAGTCATTTCTCCTTCGTAATGGGTGTTCATCGACGACCTGTCCGAGTTTAATGGCTCCGTGCGTCGTTCCGTCGAGCGGCAACTGAGCGACCGCCGATTCCCCATTCATACTCTCCAATTTCGTAGATCGCCACTCGTACCTCCTCAAGCGGCCAATCCAAGTGTTTGGCCGCTGCTTGCGAAAGCTGCGCGATGAGCGCTTCCTTTTGTTCAGGCGTGCGACCTCGCATCATTGTTATTTTCAAGACAAGCATCGATCCACCTCTTTCTTGAGCGTTGCTCAATTGAATTACCTCCAATAGAACTAGAGGCCCTGTACCAGGACAAAATCAGTGTTTGCTGTCCTATGGCGGATGCCTTTTACAGATGCGTACTCGGCTGAATTGTACCAGCGCTTCGCCTGTTCCACGCTTTCAAACTCCAGGAGGATCAGTCGATGTGGGTGCCAATCGCCTTCCAGTACCTCAAAGGTTCCCCCTCGCACCAGGAATTTTCCTCCGTAAAGCTCAAGGCTTGCGCCTACACGCTGCTGATATTCTTTGATGCCCTCCGGGTCAGTTACGACGATATCACTAATAAAATAAGCTGCCATACGCGGTGCCTCTCTTCTTTTCACTCATTCTGGTTCCTGATACAACGCTCGTTGTCAGGATTTGACGATCCTCATATTGAAATAATTGGTGCCGACTGCTGCCCAGATTCGTATCCAGAGCGGCATATACATTTCTGTCCCTCTGGAATGAGAGATATCCCCAAGGTCAAGTATGTCTTCATCGGGCCATCCAAAACGCTCCAGCAGTTCCATAACCTGCCTCTTCGCCTCCGCCTCGCATAAAAATATCCTTCCTATTACTTACTTACTCCTTGACTCGTGCAGTCAATACACTCTCCTGAGGACCACGAAGTTCGAGTGTACCTGGCTTGGCAGGTACAGCAGCGGCTGGCGAACCCAGAAAGATCACCTGCCCTGCTTGCAACCCACCGACCTCTCCGGACAACCAGCTGAGTCTTTCCCCCATATCTCCCAAAGACTCTACCGGACCCTCGGTGAGCAACTCCCCATCCATAGAAAGACGAAGCTGCCCAGTTACAGGTTCTCGGAACCGTTGCTCACCTAGCAGAAAACCACCACCAGACGTATTATCAGCTACAACGTCGGCAATACTGAAGCGATATCCTTCCCAGATGCTGTCCAAAAAGTCTACTCCTAAAAAGATACCCCCCACTGCCAATCGTGCCGCTTCTGGCGACACGTGTGCGGGCAAATCATCACGCATCACCACTGCCAGCTCCGGCTCCATCCTCGGTTGGATGAACTGGCTCAAATGTACTGGACTGTTCAGGAGCATCTCGGCATAGACGCGACCATAGGTGGGCGACTTAATGCCCATCTGGGCCTGTTTGGCGGGACTGGTGACGCCTAATTTATACCCTCGTAGTTCCCGCTTCTCTCCTAGTAGAGCTTGTATGCGATAAGCGCCGTCGAGGTCTACCCCCAGTGCCTCCGCCTGCGGCAATATTTTTTGTCGGCCCCTTCGCGCCTCCTGTACATATATGAGCAAGCGCTGTTCAGATTGACTCAGCTTCATCTGGCTTTCCTTTTTTGTGCTAGCTCCACCGCCACATCAAGCAGCCAATCCTCCTGCCCGGCAATCGCCTGTCGCTGCCCCATCTCAATCAGGATTTCTCGTGGGTCGAGTCCGAACTTTTCGGCGGCATGACGTGCATGCAGCAGGAAGCTGGAATAGACCCCAGCGTATCCGAGGACGAGCGAATCGCGGTCAATAATCATCTGGGAGGGCCTCAGTGGAGCCACCACCTCCTCGGCCAGGTCTGCGAGTTGGAAGAGGTCGTAATCAGGCGCCAATCCGAGCTTTTTCAGTGCAGCCACGAGCACTTCCGTTGGAGCATTGCCCGCCCCGGCACCCAGGGAGCGCAGTGTTCCGTCTATCTGGCTTGCGCCAGCCTCAATAGCCGCCAGCGTATTGCCGACCGCGACGCCCAGGTTGTTATGTGCGTGAAAGCCGACCGGGATAGAAATTGCCTCGCATAGAGCTTTGACTCGTGCCGCTGCTTCGTGCGGCAACATGGCTCCGGCTGAATCGACCACATACACACTATCTGCCCCGTAGGATTCCATCAATTTAGCCTGCTCAGCTAAGACGACTGGAGGCTGGCTGTGCGCCATCATCAAGAACCCGACGGCTTCCAACCCTGCCTTCTTCGCACTCTCGAAGTGTTGTTGTGAGATGTCTGCCTCGGTACAGTGGACGGCGATACGCACAATATGCAAGCCCATAGCGGCAGCACGCAGCAACTCTTTGGTGGTACCAATGCCGGGTACCAGGAGTACAGCAATTTTCGCTCGTTTCGCAGTATGCAGTGCCTCTGCAAGCAAATCGAACTCAGGGATCGTCGAAAACCCCTGCTGGATAGTAGAGCCTGCCAGCCCGGCACCATGGCTCGCCTCGATCACCGGAATACCCGCCTCGTCCAGTCCGTTGACAATCGTATGGACCTGCTCAATCGTATAACTGTAGTGGATAGCATGTGAGCCATCGCGTAGTGTGGTATCCGTCAGGCGGAGTGGTTGAGTCATCTTCCTCTCCTTTCTACAGCCTGTAACTGGTGCTGTGCGTATAGTTGTCCGACTCGCCACGCCGAGGCGGTCATGATATCCAGGTTGCCCGCGTACTTAGGCAGATAATCTCCCGCACCTTCTACCTGGTTCAGGACGATCACCATCGGCAAGTGTCCCCAGGGTGTATCGCGCTCGTCAAGAAATGGCTCGGCCTTCAGACGATAGCCAGGTACATAGCGCTGCACTTCTGCGACCATGCTCTTGACGGAGTTGAACACCGCGGCTGCATCAAATCCTTCCTCCATCACCGCGTAGACCGTATTCGACATGATGAGTGGTGGATCAGCCGGGTTGATCACGGGGAGCGCTCGCGCCTGCCTCGCGCCACCCACTGCTTCGATAGCGCGTGCCGTGGTGTAGGTGAACTCGTCGATGTTGTGGCGCGTTCCCGGGCCTACGGAGCGGCTAGCGGTTGTACTTATGAGTTCTGCATAGACAACTGGCGCGACGCTACTGATGGCGTGGATGAGAGGAATGGATGCCTGCCCACCACACGAGATCATATTGACGTTGGGAGCATCCAGCTGCTCGCCCAGATTCACCGGCGGGACCACGAAGGGACCAACAGCAGCAGGGGTAAGATCGATGGCGATGCGATGAGTTACCTTGAGCTGTTTTGCATGTTCGACGTGGGCCTTCGCGCTTGTTGCATCGAAGACAATGCGAATATCAGGATCGTCTAGAATCGCCTGGATGCCGTGGTGACTGGTCGGTACACCCTCAGAACGCGCACGTGCCAGCCCGTCAGACTCTGGGATAATGCCTGAGACCAGTGCCAACTCCATGTGTTCTGGTCGCTTAAGTATTTTATACATCAGGTCAGTCGCAATGTTGCCTGACCCAAGAATTGCCACTTTGACTTTGCTCACCAGGGAAACCTCCATACGTACTCTTCTCATTCAGACCACCAACGCACCAGCGATACTGTCGCTCTAGCTTCGCTCAGGTGGTCTGTCATGAAGTATCTTTTCTTCTATTCGTTTATGCGTTGAGAACGAATTCTACTGCTCCAAGGCCGTCGCTGAAGCGTGCGCGAAAGCGACCAGGGGTCGCCTCCGCAAGCGCAGCAAGTGAGCCGGTGAGGAGCAGGTCTCCAGCATGGAGCGTCTCATCGTAGGCTCCTAAAGTGTTGACCAACCAGACCGCACTGGTAAGCGGGTGCCCCAGAACGGCAGCCCCTACTCCTGTGCGAATGATCTCACCATCTTGCTCCAGTACCATGCCTACCGTCGAAAGATCTACTCCCAAAGGTAGGATGGCCTGCTTGCCGAGTACGATGCCCCAGCTCGAAGAGTTGTCGGCAATGGTATCAGCGATCTTGATCTTCCAATCTCGAATGCGACTATCGACAATCTCGAAGACAGGAAAGACCGCGTCAATGCATGCTAACAACTGCATCGAGGTCACACCCGGACCTTTTATATCTTTCTTCAAGACGAAACCGAGCTCAGCTTCAACACGTGGGCTAATCATGCGCTGAGTGCTACGTGAGATAGAGGTCCTGTCTTCAAAGGTGAAGGCATCAAACAACACACCATAATCTGGTTGATCCACACCCACCCAACGCTGCACCTCTTTGCTCGTCGCTCCTATCTTTCTGCCCACTACCCTGCGACCCTTCGCAAGGTGGTGGGTCAGCAGGACCCGTTGGATGGCATAGGCTTCTTCTATCGTCAGTGTTGGGTATGCCTCGGTGATGGGAGCGATGGCGCTCCCACTCTCAAAACAGGTGAAGAGTTGCTCGGCAAGTTCCTGAACAATCTGTTCAGAGATCATGACACGGTTCCTCCCTCGATACACATCAAACAATGGTTTGCCATCGGCGTCTTATGCTTCCACAGGTGCAGCAACCTCAACAGGAGGAGTGCCATATGTAAAGAAGGTTTCGGGCAACGACTCGCCCCACCATGACCCCGCATAGCGGAATTCTGAGAGGTGCCAGATGACAGGCTTCCAGTCGGGCGTATGCTGGAGATACCCGCCGGAGAAGAGCTCCACACGATTACCACCAGGCTCATACGTATACATAAAGAAGGCATCGCTAATCCCGTGACGGGCCGGGCCAGCCTCGATAGTGATATCAGCGTCGCGTAGAATATCGGCAGTTCGCATCACTTCGTCCCAGGTGTCTTGCCAGAAGGCCACATGGTGAAGGCGCCCACGCATGCCTGGGATAGCATCACCAGTATAGGCAATATCATGCATCTGACCCGTGACAGCAAGCCAACTCCCTAGCTCACGCTCAGTCCCATCCTCCGCGAGTGCTTCATTATACTTAAAGCCGAGTGTCTCAATGAAGAACTTTGAGCATGTTGCAGTGTCGCTGGCTAGCAAGTTGAGATGGTCTAGTCTCCTCACCGCGGCTCCACGCCCAACATACTTTTGTGGGCGAGCCCGATGATGGCTGCGCAGATGTTCCGGTACCTGATAGCGTTCAACCTCCCAGAACACCTCCATCGGGTGGCCGTCAGGATCGGTAAACTGGTATGCCTTGCCATGTCCGCGATCCCCTTCGATCCAGCCTTTACCCAGTCCCAGAGCTTCGATATCCCTGGTCACAAGTTCCAGCGCTTCCGCGCTTTCTGCACGCCAGCTGGCATGACCCATGCCAGCTTGAGGCGCTTCAGTGACCTTGAGCGTATGGTGGAACCATTCTCCCCAGCCCCGCAAGTAGACAGATTGGCCTTGTCGCTCCGTCTCCTCCAGACCTAAAAGGTCCTTAAAATACCACAACGTCTCGTTCGGTCTTGGGGTGAGGATTTCTACATGAGCGAGTTGGGAAATCAGATGTTTCATTGGTTCGTGTTCCTTTCGTGTGAGACTAACTGAAAACAACTGTAAGTAAGTAGTGTTTGGACAACTTCAGTGTGAACTACGTTATCTTCTCTTCCCTGCTTAAACCTGCCCCTGAGACAGCTCAATCATGTGCAGATAAGCACGCTTCGCTCGCTCGTTGTGCCCACCAATCACCGTCCTGGCGTATTGCGTATCTCCATTCTCGTAGGCTTCCACGAGGCGGCGATGATCGGTCACTATTGCCTCGTCCGCATACTCGAACCTGTTGAGCATACGTTGCATGATACGCCAGGTAATTCCCCCCACACTGAGCCGACGGTAGGCTGCAAGCAACGCATTGTTCTTCGTGAGACCAACCATGTAATCGTGGAAGGCCCTGTTCGCCTCAATATAGCGCTCGAAGTCCACGAAACGATGATTCACGACCATTGGGAGCGTCACCTCCATACGCCTGCGCAATTCCGCGAGATCATCAGGCGAAATACGACCGACGGTCTGTTCTGCGACACCAATCTCGATGGTGCAACGCGCTTCAAAGGCTTCCTGTAGTGCTTTCGCATCAATCGGGGTGACAACATACCCTTTGGTGAGATCGCGAGAGATCAGCCCGTCGGCAACAAGTTTGGTCAGCGCGTAATAGGTACTGGATTGCGTGGTCTCAAACTTATCAGCAAGTTCAAACGGGTCAAGTGCTTCGCCCAGAGCGAGGTCGCGGTCCAACACGTGCTGACGCATCTCTCGGTAGATGGCTTCGTCTTGTGTCTGCCCAAAGCGTCCAAACTTGCCCTGAAAATAGGTTAAGGGTGAGCCAACATAGGCCCTTGCCCGCTCAACCTCAGCTAGAAAGACGCGATGCGTTCCCGCTTCCACATCGGCAGCGACACAACATTCGATATGCGCCAAGGCCCCAGCCAACAGCGGTTCACCAAACTCACCATAGGTAAATTCGACGCCTTGAAACTTATCGGTCTTCGGTTTGGCAAACTGATAGGCCAGATCGGCCTGACTTTCGTCTAAAATGTTGACTGCAAAGAAGCGAGTCCGGCTAATGGCGGCTTGCGTCCCAGTGTTCTTATTGATACAGACCAGCAACATCGGTGGTTCGAGCGTGAGTGAGGAAACAGCACTGGCGGTCAGGCCGTAGTTGATACCTTGCTCACGGGTCGTGATCACCGTAACGCCACTCGCGAAGTGACCAATCACCTGGCGAAACACGTGTGCTTCCACATCATGCTCCTTTCGTTATTCTTCCTGCCACTACTCACCGACCGGCGGATAGTAGCCCTACCTGGACTTCTTCATAAAGAGATTCACGTCGTCTGGATTGATGAGGTCCGGTGCTGTCCAGCCATCCAGGTCATACTCGGCCATACACTGCTCGGCGAAGCCCTTGTACTTCTCGACCTGACCGAAGGCCGTAGCTACGTCAAGAACCTCGAGTCGAATACCCTCATGGTTCCCCGCGTAGTTGCGTTCGTATAGTTCATGCCTGCTGCCAAATTCTGTCCCCATTGCATCCCAGAGCAACTTCAGGAGCTTGACTCGATCGACCGCCGTGTAGCCATTGGAGCCGCGCACGTACTTATCGAGATAAGGGCGAATCGCTGGCGATTTGAAATCCACCGCGTTTGAGTTTAAGTAGATCAACCCACTGGCAAGATCGTTTTCGATGATCTCCTTGATGCGTGGGTACGCGACAGTGGCGAAGACGCGATAGGCCATGCCGTAGTCGAGATTGGGGAGGACTGCCCCATTCTCCCAGGGCATAGGCGTGCGCGCCATGGCATCAGTGATGGCCCAGAACAGGTTGCGCCAGGCCAGTACTTCCCCGATGCGCACCTGCACACCACGGAAATCCTTAGCTCCTGTCGCCTCCACCGCCTTGAGGAAGAGTCCGGCGATGAAGTCCAGCTTCACTGCAAGTCGCACACATCCATGCAAGGTGAAGCGTGGAATGAATCCAGACATCGGGACGAAGGTGTTGACCTTGTCTACGTTCCCGTACACGAAGATGTTCTCCCAGGGAATGAGTACCTTGTCAAAAACGAACACGGCGTCGTTCTCATCCAGGCGGCTGGAGAGTGGGTAATCAAAGGGGCTGCCCATGACCGCTGAGGTCATCTCATAGGACGTGCGCGAGATCAGCTTCACACCAGGCGCATCCATGGGGACGGCACAGATGATGGCAAACTCCTTCTTCTTAATCGGCAAACCATAATGGGCGATGAAATTGTAGTGGGTTAAGGCTGACCCGGTTGCGACGACTTTCGCCCCACTTGCCACTATACCCGCGTCTGTTTCCTTCTCGACATGCATGTACACATCGCCTACCTGATCGGGTGCGAGGTTGCGGTCGACCGGGGGATTGACGATGGCATGGTTGAAGTAGAGCACTTTCTCCTGGGCTTCCTTGTACCAGCGACGAGAATTCGCCTGATAAGGGGCATAAAACTCGGCATTCGCGTCCAGGGTGGCAAGAAAGCTGCCCTTGTAATCAGGGGCACGCCCCATCCAACCGTAAGTCATGCGTGCCCACTCAGCAATGGCATCACGAGCACCAACCAGGTCCTCCGCGCTTCGTGGGGTGCGGAAGAACTTGTGGGTGAAGCCTCCACTAGCAGTATCTGTCTCGGTTGTGAGCACATCCTTCTTTGCCGGGTCATGAAGCGCGTCATACAAGCGGGCGATCATGCGTGCACTATTGCGGAAAGCCGGGTGAGTCGTGATGTCTTTCACCCGCTCACCGTAAATGTAGACCTCGCGCCCATCGCGCAAGCTCTCTAAATACTCTGCTCCTGTGAAAGGGCGAGTTGCCGTCTTCTCTCCCGTGAGAGCACTTTCTTGGGATATTGTCATGTGCTTGTTTCCTTTCACTGTTAGGTAAGATGCACTTACGTCGTGATGTACAGACGTCATACTAACAGGATGTCACTATATCACCGATTAAAAGTTGATCAACTCATGACGAGCAAAAGCTGGAGTGATGGATTACACCCTACTTGCCTTTTGAGAAATCTCTGCTGACGCAGTTTCGCCTAAGAGATCTGTTAAATGTAGGTAAACAACTTCAGTGAACAAACAAAGACTAACGGTCTACACGCCAGAAGACGAAAAACGATATCCATGAACGTTGGGTAGATAGCCGAGCGCCTGAGAGATCACACTCACAGCTTCCTTCACAGCCTTCGTTAAGCAGGCTTCGGCTGGAAGAAACCGGACCGTCGGTAATGACATACTCAGTGCAGCAATCACTTCCCCAGTAAAATCGTGGATTGGCGCAGCAACGCACGAGAGGCCAACCTGCGCTTCCTCGCGGTCATAGGCGACGCCTACACGGCGAATGTGCTCAAGCTCTTGCTTAAGCACCCGGGCATCAGTGATGGTATGAGTTGTAAAAGGAGTTAATGGGATATCGGCAAGTATAGTTTCAGGCGCATGCGCAAGAAGTACCTTTCCGACGCCACTACAATGGGCTGGATAACGTAGTCCCATGCGGGTAAGAATGCGCACCGACCTGGGCGAAGACACTTTCTCGACGTAGACCGCTTCTCCACGATCCAGGACGGCAAGGTGGACGGCTTCATCAAATTTCTGGTTCAGCCGACGCATGACTGGTAAGGCTTCCTCCCGTAGCTCCAGCCGACTCAAAAAGACACTGCCCAACTCAAAGACTGCCCACCCTAAACGGTAGCGCCGATCTTTCGACTGCATGAGGAAGCCTTCGCTGGCCAGAGTGCTCAAGAGCGCATGGGTCGTCGAGCGCGACCAGCCAAGATGAGTAGATAATTCCCTGACTCCCCACTCCGGACATTCTGGAGTAAAGACTTTCAAGACCTGGAGTGCGCTACGAGCGGTCGTCAGCGGTTGTGTCATGATACCCTCCTGCATTCATCCCCACAAGAGGAAGAACCATCGAAAGCATTATCTTTGTCCTTGTAAGCATACTGAGTCCTCCTAATGAATGTCAACACCTCTGTCCTATATAGTCGGACAATCAAGAGAGTGATCGCATCGAATCTGTTCAGGGTCAAGGGTGTGCGAACATGCCCCATAGATCACGAAAAATGAGAAGCCTTTG